>CANRAG010000012.1 GCA_947628515.1 uncultured Clostridia bacterium
AAAACCGAATAAGTCTCCGCATTATCGATTTTATCAACTCACTACGGTAAAATCACTTGCAATCCATATTCGTAAACACCGCGATATTGATAATATACCGCGTTTGGAATATGGATTGCATCGATTTTTTTCATTGTGAGTCTGCTATGCTTTTTCTTACTCAACGGTTTTCGCTTCACAAACGGGGCTCATGCCGTCTATGCTGTCCCATAGCATAACAACGATCCTGTCAGTCTCCTTTTCGACCCCGAATTCGACATCATCACCCTCGTACCTGTCAAAAGAGACTTTCACAAGCGCGTCGTCTTTATATTCCGCACATACAATTGTCCCGTCGCCGCAGCCCACCGGACTGACGGTTACGGTACCGCCGTCGTCAGAGCGACGCGCATCTATACGCGCTTTATCAATAGGCTGCTCCGTAGGCGGCGCGGCGATTGGGATTACGTCCATGCCGCTTATATATCCGCCGTATTGTTTATTGCCTTTGTTTATCTCAATATCGAGCATCCCGTCTGAAACTTCCGTTTCTGTTTCGTATACCGCCGGACCGGTTGAGAATAGATTTCCGGACGAAACGCCCTCCACGGAATAGTTAACACCAAAGCCCTCATTCCAGCTGCCGTAATAAATTATCACCTTATAACTTCCGTTGGGTATATTAGCCTTGAACGCCGTCACGCCGTTAATCTGGTCATTATACAAATTTTCCATGCCGGACGGAATATTGCCCGGCGCGCGGCTCATGCCGCCCTGTGCCGCGCTCGCAAAACCGAACTCCGTTTCCCCCGAATAAATCATCGAGGATGTAACGGCAATATACCCTTCCTGCACCGCGCCGTCGCCGAAATCGAAGTGATACGGAAGCGTCGGGAGCGGCTCTATGTCGATGCCGCTGATATAACCGCCGTATTGCTTACCGCCCTTGTTTATGCTTACGTCAAGCGAGCCGTCGGCAATCTCAACCTTTACCCTGTGCGCCGCCGCCGATGTAGAAAACAGATTGCCCGAAACAATGCCCTCTACAGTGTAGCTCGTGCCGAATCCCTCATTCCAGCTGCCGTAATGAATTGTCACAATATATTTCCCGTTCGGCACATCTGCCCTAAAATTTGAAATACCGCTTAATTGGTCGTTATACAGGTTTTCCATGCCGGACGGAATATCGCCCGGCGCGCGCGTCATCGGGTCATAAACGCCGTCTATATAGCCGTAGCGCGTCATAAGCGAGTACACCGTCGATGAGGTGACGGCGGTATAGCCATCCTGAACCGCGCCGTCGCCGAAATCGAAGTGATATATCGGGTCGGGAGTGTCGGTTACGATTTCAAGCCCGTTTATATATCCTCCGTATGGTTTATCTCCCTTTTTTATCTCCACATCGAGAACGCCGTCGGTAATCTCGACCTCCGCCGCGTACTGTGCCGCCGCCGTTGACGCGAGATTTCCGGATGAAACGCCCTCGACGGTATAGTTCACGCCGAAATCCTTGTTCCAGCTTCCGTAGTGGATTATAACGGTATATACGCCGTTAGGAACCTCCGCTCTGAATTTTGTATCGCCCAGAACCTGGTCGTCATACAAGTTTTCGTATCCGGCGGCAATACTGCCCGGAGCGCGTGCCATATCGCCGGGGTTTCCTCCCTCAAAGCCGAAGCTGCTTTCAGCGGAATATTTTGTCGCCGCAGTAACCTTCGTATAGCCGTTCTGAACCGCGCCGCCGCCGAAATCGAATTTCTTCGGCAGCGCCGGCACCGTTACGGTAAAACCGCGCCTTATCGTAAAATCACCGACGGTCACGCTCGCCGTAAGCGTCACCGCCTCATTTGCGCTGTCGGGACGTATCACATCTTTTATTTTATTTCCGCTTATAATGACAGCCGACGAACTGCTGCTCCATATTATCGGAGAACCGTGTAACGCGCCCGTCTGCGGGAGCGTCAAATCTCCGGCTGTCTTTATGACTGTCGGAAAAAGCGTTATCGCGTCAGCATCAGCCTTAGCTTTGGCGTAGTCCTCGCCCAAATCGACCGTGGTAGGCGATACGGTAACAACACCGGCGGGAAACGCGTTAACGGTCAAATCATTTATATAATACTCTATATTATTATATCCGCCGTTAAGATAATCGCCCTTCGCGTCGGCGGCGTTATTCGGATTAAGTCCGCGCGCAAGCTCCCATTCGTCGCTCATACCGTCGTTGTCCGTATCTGTTATGGTTTTTTCCGTGACCGCGCCCGGGTAATATGAATTATAATCACAGTACTCTATACCGTACTTACTGATAGCGTCCTTTACCGCGCTGTCAGTTACGGTGGAAAAATCGCGTCCGCCGGTGAGCGAGCCCGTGCCGGTGCGCGTCTCATAAAGCACCTGCGCGTCTATTTTCGTGCGAGTGTCGTCCGCGCCGAAATCATAGCCGCTTTTCGAATTATCAGCCGGATTTATTGACGCGCCCGCGTATGACACGACATTTTCAAACGCGGTATCCGCCGTCTCCGGCGTTCTTGCCATTGACACGTCCGCGCCCGTTGACGCTTTTATCGGGAAATACGAGTCAACGCGGTAGTCGGCTTCCGCGCCGTGGCTGCCGTAGCTTATGCCGCCGTTCCAGTTGTTCGCGTTTACCGCGTCCAGATACGGCGCGCCGTCGGGCTTCATGATTTTATTTCCCGTAAGATAAAACCTGAACAGCTCATAATGCGAACCGCTCGACAGATTTATAAACCTCTGACCGCCCTTGGTAGACGGGCCCATTTTAAGGTAATTCCCCACGTAATTCAAGTGTCCCATCGAGCCGTATGCGGTCTGGTAGCCCCAATCGTAAATCACGTTATTCACAAAATCCATAGGATTTGAGCCGCTCACCTTACCCCGGAAATTGCGCGAGAGCGAGTGGCACAGCAGATTGTGGTGCCATGAGTTGTTTGACGCGCCGAACATCACGCCGAAGCCGTGCGCGCCCTTGGAATGGTACGACACACAGTTTGACGGGCCCACAATCGTGTACTGAACCGTCTGGTTGCTCGCCGAATAAAGGCCGAATTGCTCATCGTTTGCCCAGCCTATGGAGCAATGATCTATTATGGAATTCGAGCCTTTCGAGCCGCCCCACGCGTCATAATCCGACTCTGCGCCCTTTTCTCCGGGACGCGAAGAAATAAATCGCGCGATAATATTATCGCCGCCGAAAGCGAATTTCCCGCCTCTGAGCGTTATGCCTCTGCCGCCGGGAGCGGTCTGTCCCGCTACGGTTACGTTTCCGGCGCAGGAAATATCGGATTTTAAATTTATTGTGCCGCCCACGTCGAACACGACTATCCTTCCCGTGTGCGATACCGCGTCGCGAAGCGAACCCGCGCCGCTGTCGTTTAAGTTCGTAACGTGAACGACCGTGCCGCCGCGCCCGCCCGTGGCGTACATGCCCCCGCCCTCAGCGCCGGGAAACGCGGGAACCGCTTCCGCGGCATTCGCGGTTTTCAGTCTTAGCGGCGCGGCGGATACAAGAATTAGCAGCGCGAGCGAAAACGAAATTAATCTTCTCATCGTTAAACCTCCGTAACAGTTATATATTATTATATTAACACAGAAAACCATTTTAGTAAATAGTAAAAATATATAAATGGTATATTTTTACTATATTATCCCTCGCTTGCTTGTATTTAATAAAATCCTCATTTGTTTTCCTCTTAAGCTCTTGATTTTTCATGATATAAATGATAGAATAAATTATATGCAAAGGAGGGATTTCAAATGAAAACCAGAGTAATTTCAATAGCGGCCGCGGCGGCAATGCTTTTGCAGCTTACGGCGCTTGCGGCGGACGAAAAGCCCGCCGTGGGAACAAGTCTTTATGTGGGCGGCATGGCGGAAACGGCGGCTGAAACACAGGCGCTGATTGACGCGCGGGATGACATACAGAGATTTTCCGAAAACCTCGACCGCGGCGTCATCGCCGTTATGGGCGAGGGATACGGCTTTATCTCCTGGCGCTGGCAGGGCTATGAGTCGCTTGACGTAAAGTATAACCTTTACAAGAACGGAAAGCTTGTGAACTCGGAGCCTATGTCCGTTACAAACTATACGGACGTCAGCGCAAAACCGGGCGACAAATACGCCGTCGCCGCCGTCAGTAACGGCGCGGAGGGCGAAAAGAGCGCCGAAGCCGTAATGCAGTCGGATAACTACCTTGAAGTTAAGCTCGAAACGCCGCCGGCAAATTCAATAAACGGCGAGGACTATACATATTTCCCCGGCGACGCTTCAACAGCGGATTTGGACGGGGACGGCGAGCTTGAAATAATTCTTAAATGGGATCCGTCGATTACCCATGACGCGGCACAGGCGGGATATACGGGCGAATGTATAATCGACGCCTATAAGCTTGACGGCACCAGACTATGGCGCGTAAACATGGGCAGAAATATCCGTTCCGGCGCGCACGATACGCAGTTTATGGTATATGATTTTGACGGCGACGGAAAAGCGGAAATGATGTGCCGAACAGCCGACGGCGCGGTTGCGGGCGACGGCACGGTAATAGGCGACGCGGACGCGGACTATGCAAAGGAAAACAACGGCAAGAACCTGACCGGCCCGCTCTATTTAACCGCGTTTAACGGAGAGGACGGAACAATTATCGATACCGTTCCCTACGACCCGCAGTCATACGGCGACGGCTATGACATATCTGACTGGGGCGACACCAACGGAAACCGCTCCGAGCGGTATCTCGCGGGCATAGGCTCGTTTGACGGCGACAAGGTGTCGGCGGTGTTCTGCCGTGGCTATTACACAGGCCCGGAAGGCCCGCTCGGCGGAAGAATTGTTATAGGCGCGTGGACTATTGACGGCGGAAAGCTCAAAGAGGAATGGCGCTTTGACAGCAAGGAGCTCGACAACATCTTTATCGGTCAGGGCAATCACTCCCTTTCGCTTGCGGATGTGGACTATGACGGCAAGGACGAAATCATCTACGGCTCGTGCGCAATCGACCACGACGGAACGCCGATGTACTCGACCGGTTTGGGACACGGCGACGCGCAGCACGTTGCGGACCTTGACCCGAAAAGACCGGGACTTGAGGTGTATTCCTGCCATGAGGATAAAAACGCAAAATACAGCTATGAAATGCGCGACGCCCGCACGGGCGAAATCCTCTACGGCGGCTTGCAGATGGGAATAGACAACGGCAGAGGTACGGCGGACGATATTGACCCGAACTATCCCGGCTCGGAAGGGTGGTCGGCGGCGGGCGTGCTGACAGCGGCGGACGGAACGGTAATTTCAACCACCTATTCCATGGCCGCCAACTTCCTCGCATGGTGGGACGGCGACCTCGGCCGCGAAATACAGAACGACACCTACATCCAGAAATGGAACGCCGAAAAGGATATGTCGGAAACGATCTTCACAGCAGGCGGATGCACGTCAATAAACGGCACAAAGTCAACTCCGTGTCTTACGGCGGATATACTCGGCGACTGGAGAGAGGAAACAATATATCCCGTAAGAGACGGGAGCGCGCTCAGGATATACACGAGCACCATTCCCACAGGTTACAGAATACCGTCGCTTCTTTCGGATACACAGTACCGCAACCACGTGGCGCTTCAAAACACCTGCTATAATCAGCCCACACACGTAAGCTACCTGTTGGGTTATGATACAAAGGAGATCCCCGTTCCCCGTATTTATGTAAATCAAAACGGCGTGAAGCTCACCAATCCCGACCTGGCAAAGAAGGCATGGGATATATCCGATCTCTACTTTGGCGAAAAGGTGGAGCTTGCCATAGATTGCCCGACGGCGCTTATAAACGGTAAACCGGTAAGAATAGACAATGACGATACAGGCGTCGTCCCCTATCTTTCACCGACAGATAACACGCTTGTACCCATACGCTTTATTTCAGAGGCGTTCGGCGCGGATGTTGATTGGAACAACGATACGCGCCGGATAACGGTAAAGAACGGCGCGGATACGCTTATATTCAATATTGACGACAGGACATACACATTAAACGGCAATGTCATGGAAATGGAGACGGCTCCCGTTATCGTAGGGGATATAGCAATGGTTCCGCTCCGCGCCGCGGCGGAAGGACTGGGACTTAACGTGTATTGGAACGACGGTCTTATCACGATAAGCGACGCAAAGCAGACTATAAATCCGTCGGACGCGGCCGCGCGGTTTGACGCGATAAAGGCCGCGCCGATTCCCGAAAGAATAGTGCCCACGGTTATAAACAGCGGCGAGCGTTTCTATCCCAATCAGCTCGACGTATACGGCGTAAGCTCAAGCGGAACCGACGGCAACCTTGACACAAACTCCGTTGACCTCGACCTTGCGACGCGCTGGTCCGCAAACGGTCCTAACACGCTTACTCTTGACCTCGGCAGCGAAAAGACGGTCACGGGCGTAGCGATAGCAATGTGGAAGGGCGCGGAGCGCGAATATCCGTTCCTCATCGAGTATTCAACCGACGGCGAGAACTGGGAAACGGCTCTGCCCAAAACGAAGAACAGCGTGACGACGGAAGCGTTTGAAGAATACCCGTTTCCGACAGCGGTTACGGCGCGCTATATCCGCTATAACGGCGACGGCGACACAGTGGAAGGCAAAAATTACTGCCATGTAAGCGAATTTGCCATACTGGGCGAATAAAATTTAACATTGTAAAATACCGTCGGAAACCGCGTTTCCGACGGTATTTTTAATAAATGAATTTTAATAAAAAAAATAATTCCCGTGCAGACTAATAGCAATAAAAATGAAAGGAAGCATTATTTATGGACTATTTAAAAATTGCGATTTCCAGCCTTGCCTCCATTCTGCTGCTGTTTATAAGCGCGAAAATTATAGGAAACAAGCAAATGTCGCAGCTCAATATGTTCGACTATATTAACGGTATAACCATAGGCTCCATAGCCGCCGATATGGCAATTCATTTGGACAATAACGTGTTCTATCCCGTTATAGCAATAGCGGTATACACCGCCGTAATAGCCATTATCGGGATCGTAAGCGCGAAAAGCGTTGCGGCGAGGCGGGTACTCTCCGGCAAATCGCTTATGCTTATGGACAAGGGCAAGCTGTTTTACGGCAACTTTAAAACGGCTAAAATAGACCTCAACGAATTTCTTACTCAATGCCGTATTAACGGGTTCTTTAACCCCGATGATATTCAAACGGCCGTGCTCGAACAGAACGGTATGATTTCATTCATGCCTAAAGCCGACACGCGTCCGGCAAACCCGAAGGACCTGGGCATAAAGCCGCTTACGGAACGCCCTTACCTCTGCATAGTATCTGACGGCCGCGTGCTCTATACAAATCTTAAAGCCTCCGGCATATCCTATGAAAAGCTGCAAAAGGAGCTGCAAAACAACGATATCAAACAAAAGGATGTGTTCGCCGCCATGACGGACGGAACAAAAATAAGCTTCTTCACCAAGGGCGAAGAAGCTCCCAAAAATGACTTTTCCGAATAAAGCCCGCGAGGGCTTTATCCCTACATAGACATTCTTAAAATCATCCGCATAAAAACCATAAAGATGAAAATACATATCATCATCACATACATCGTCTTTGACGCTGACTTTGTGTACCACACCGCGCGCAGTACCTCATAGGTCAAAAGCACCGTTCCCACCATACCGCATATCAGCAGCAGGCTAAGCGTGCTTACGGAAAACAATCCGAGAAATATTCCCACAATGCCCACTACCGTCATCGGTATCGCCACGAACGCGAAGCGCTTCACGAAATCCCAATACGGAGTAAATTGTTTAAATATCCACTTGTTTACTATATAAAAGATACCCGAATACAGGAAGAACACTATAAATCCGGTTACAGCGCCGGATAGAGCCGAAACCAGCCAGCCCAAAAGCACATTGTAACCCTCCATGCCCTTAAAGCCTGCGAGGTTACCTAAGAAGCTGAACGGGCCTCTCGCGGCGCCGGTAATTATCGAGTACGCGCACAGACCGCCCACCACTCCTTCTATAATTACAAACACCATGATTTCCGCTATACCCATCCGACCCGGATTCATTAATGTGTCCACGGGTGATTTTATAAACGCTTTAAAAAGCCGCCAGACATTTATAAACAAATTCTTTGACGTTTCCCGATTTATACCGCCGGTAAACGCGCCGTTTCCCGACCGGCTGCTTCGCTTTTCCGCCTTTTGCCGCTGTTTTTCCCGCTTGGCCTTTTCCTTCGCCTGCGCCTTCTGCGCTTTCGCCTCCTGCTTTACTTCCTTTTTGGTTTTGGGTCGGTTTTCGCTCTCGTTTTTTTCGCGTTCGAGACGCTTTGCAACGCTTAGCGCGCAGTTGCACTTCTCGCCCTTTTCCAGCTGTTTACCGCAATAAATACACTCTCTCATCTCTGTATCACTCCTTACTTAGCGGAATATAAACGGTTCTGATACTCTTTTTCCCGTATCATATCCATATCCTTAACCCTATGATACAATCTCAGCTCCACATCACCTATCTTTGCCGAATAGTCCGCTGCCTGTTCAAACACCTGCGCAATATCGGTATTGTTAACAAAGCTGTTAACCGCCTCCGTTACTATGGTCTGTTCCTCCTTCGCAAGATGAAGCTGGGGCGGAACGGCAATTAATATATACTCCGCGTCATATATCTCATCAAGCCTTGCATAGTCCCTTGCGTCAACATCCGGAAGGGAAACTATATATCCCTCGTCCCGATCGGCCTTTACGCCAACCGACGGCTCTATATTTCTCAGTATTCCCGCATTTATTGTGGTTGACGACGCAATCACGCCGCACTTAGCGTCTTCGGGAACCAATTTATCGAGCAGCCGCTTGGCCTTTAAAATTTCCTGTATATCGCCGCGGGTTTCGGGGCGCATCGAAAACGCGGGGAGCGCCGCCACGGATTTGATCTGACTTATATCCGACGGCTGATCACGCTTTATATACGGACTTACCGCATTTGCCGCCATGAGCAAAATGACCAACGCCAGCATAACACGGTTGGTTATACAGTTTACCATGAAAATTGCAAGCACCGTAAACGCGGGCGCGTATAGAATAATATTGTACGCGCTGTAGCTGCCCGATATCATAAACATACCGCAGCTTAATACGAGCTGAACCCATGCGAAAACAGGCCTATAGTCCCTTTTTCTCACCGCTAAAACAACCGGAACGGCAAACGCTGCCGCAATAAATATACCGCCGAAATACCTCGCTACAAACCGTAAGTCCTCGCCCGCGCGAAAACCGTACCCGGTAACGCCCCCCACATATCCGTCAGAGAGCATACGCGCCGTAAACGGCATTAATACCGCAAGCAAAACTATCGCTGCGGTAGCTACAGTTATAATCACATTTCTTTTGCTGCGTTTAAAAATAATACAGTCAATAATCATGGCGGTCAGAAACGATATTGAAAAGAACTCAAAATATCGTCTGTATGCCGTTATTATCACAAGCAAAACTCCTATACCCACATATCTAAGCCATGAGCCTTCATCCTTGTTTTTTGAATAATATAGATTATAGCAAGCGAGCGCGATAAGCATGCCTCCCACATCCGCATAGCCGGATACGGCGGCAAATATGGTTGAGGGTATCATAAACACAGCGATTGCAAGGCTCAGCCACGGAGCCTTTGAAAGCTTTGCGGATAGATGATATGTTAATATGACCGAGGGAATAAGAAACATTACCGTAAGCCCTGCCACATATGACATACGCGTTACCCCGAAAATTTTCATCCACAGAGCCGGCAGCAGCGCCGCCGCATAATTATAATCGCCCGATAATATCGACGAGTACACGGAACTGAAAAATTTACCCTTTAATTCACCCGATACTATGGCTCTTGCCATATCCCAATAGGTTGAATTATCCCAGAAATATACAGTCTTTGCCGACGCTGTGTAAACCATGGCAGTTATGAATAAAATCAGGCAAATCAAGGCGACGTACAAAACGGCGTGTAATCTTCGGCGGCTTTCCAGCTCCGCGTTTATGACTTCAATATTCTTTTTCCCTTCTACCCATTCAAGAAGCTCCAAATTACTTCACCCTCAATCTTAGTGTATCTTATTAGCCTTCAAATAATGACATTATTTCTTCGTCGGTAAGATTAGCAAGCGTTTCGGTATTGACCCGTATTATGTCCTCCGCAAGCATCCGTTTCCGTTCCTGCAATTTCAGTATCTTCTCCTCGATCGTGCCCTTTGCGGCAAGCTTTATGACCTGCACGGAATGTGTCTGCCCTATTCTGTATGCGCGGTCCGTGGCCTGGTCCATAACGGCGGGATTCCACCATGGATCATAATGTATCACCATGTCCGCGCCTATGAGATTAAGTCCGGTTCCTCCCGCCTTTAAAGAAACCAAAAACAGCCGTCTTTCTCCGTTGTTAAAATCCTCCGCCATTTGCGACCGCTCCGCCGCGGGGGTTGAACCGTTTATATAGAAAAAGCTTATTCCTTCCCTTTCGAGCGTACCGGCGATTATGTCAAGCATGGATTTAAACTGCGAAAACACCAATATCCTATGTCCCGAATCGGTTCCGCTGCGTACCAGCTCCATAAGAAGCTCCAGCTTCCCGCTTTCCGCCCTTGTCTGCCCCTGTGCCATACCGCTATACAGGGACGGATGACAGCATATCTGCCTCAACCTCAACAGCAGCGTAAGAATAACAAAACGGCTTCCGTTTTCCGAAATAATACCCCGCGCCTGTGTCTTTGCAACATCCAAAAATTCCATATACATGGCCTTTTGCGTGCGGCTGAGCTCCGCGAGCATTGTCGTTTCGATTTTTTCCGGCAGCTCGGCAAGAACATCACGCTTCATTCTTCGCAGCACGAACGGCTTTATTATAGTCCGCAGCGAGCCTGCCACGTCAAAATCGCCCTCGCGCATGGCGGGAATTTCAAACTTATCCCGAAACTCCCGCGCGCTTTTAAGATAACCCGGCATGATAAAATCAAAAATCGACCACAGCTCCATGAGCGAATTTTCTATAGGTGTGCCGGTAAGCGCGAACTTGTGCTCGGCGCGAATTCTCTTTACGCTGACCGCGTTCATTGTCCGCGGATTTTTTATATACTGCGCCTCGTCTATAAAACAATAGGAAAACCCGATATTCCTGTAATATGCAAAGTCCCGCCTCAGGAGCGGATACGAGGTTATTACAAACTCATATTCATCTATGGTTTTTATAAGCTCCGCGCGTGTTTCCTTCGCGCCGTTTATTATTATTGAACTCGCGTCCGGGATGAATTTGTCCAGCTCGCGCTGCCAGTTATATATAAGCGTGCTCGGCGCCACTATAAGCGTCGGTTTTGCCGGACGTATGCTGTGTATATACGCGATAACCTGCAAGGTCTTGCCAAGTCCCATATCGTCGGCAAGAATACCGCCCATGCCCATTTCCGACATCTGCGCCAGCCACCTTATCCCGTCACGCTGATACGGGCGCAAGATTGCTTCAAGCCCCTTTTCAATACGCACATCCTTAGAACGCACGTTGTCAATATAGGCTTTTATGCTTTCATCCTTCTTTATATCGTCCCGCGCCGCAAGATAAAGCATATGAAACTTCGGCAGCTTCTTCCTTCCTGAATAAATGTCGATATTTGTAAGGTCAAATCGTTCAAGCATACGCAGTATATCGTTCTTCTTGTTGTCCTTCAAGCTTATATAACTGCCGTCATGTACTCTGTAAAACGCGTGCCCCAAATTCATTGCCGCCATTATACCCTTAATCTCATCCGGCGACATATCCGTCTCGAAATTTATTTCCAAAAAATCTATGTCATTTTTATATGAGACGCCCACGGACAAATTTATATCATTACGTATATTTATCGCCTTAAATCTGTCGGTCATTATCAGCTTTGCATACTCGGAAATTTCCTGTAAATCCTCGGTTATGAATTTATATATGGCCGCGTCCCCGTTTAGACTGAACACGGACTTTTCACGGTCAAACCCGTTAAAATACGACAGCAGTCTGTTTTCCCGCTCCAAATCACGAATGACGATCTTATCGTTATCCTCGTAGTGCTCACGCGGAATTCTGAACTTAACCGCGCCGTATTTTGCCACCGCCACCGCCGTCACCGTTCCGGCTATAGAGTCGAGACAGACCTCAAATTCCGGTTTGTTGTTTACTATAAGCTCCTCAACCCCATTTATTACAACGCCATGCCTGTTCTTTAAGCGAGGGAGCACATTCGCGGCAAAAAGCAGAGTATTGTCGCCCTTAAATATAAGCTGTGTGCGATTTTCGCTCATAAGCGTGCGATAAATGGGCATAAAATACTCGCGCCATTCATTGGATGTTTTATATATGGTTTCGTTGTGCAAAAACCACTCCCCGTCATGAGTAATCGCAAGACCTGTTTCCGATAGCGAGAGCACGATCTCCTTGCCGAACGCTTCTATATCTATAACAATATCCGGATCCTCGTCAAGTATCCGCACACCGCTAAGCGCAATGCCGTCGTAGACAAGCTTGAAATCCGTATTGCCCAGATATGGAAGTATTCTGCGCATTGCCGACGAGCCGAATGACGTCCTGTATGTCGCTTTTTGGTATAACCCGACGTCTGACGAACGCGTTTCATACACCTCCGCCATGATAGATATTATTTTATCCTCATTCTCAGGGAAATACATAGTATTCCTGTTGTATGTTGTATTCCTGTCTATTTTAAAATCACGGTAATTAAGATAACAATCGAGAAAATTTTCAATCCCTTGTAAACGCCCGCCACATTCCGGCAATGACATTGACATTTCAAATACAGCCTCGTTATCCGGACGCGGCTTTATAAAAAGAGTAAATGCCGCCCGTATACGTCTGCGCTCGCTTTTCAGAATAAACTCCCGACACAATGACGATGCGAGCTTATCGTTTTCATTCGTATATAGCCCGCCCTGCTCCAATTCGGCCTGACGCTGCTTCAGGACCGCCACAATATGCTTACAGGTGTTCTGCATGGTTTCGTAGTATGGGCATGAACACAGCGCGTCCTTTATTTCGCTGCCGCAAACGGTAACGCGAACATTATAAAGCTCCTCGCCGTCCACTACCGCCGTAAGCTCATCGTCGGCGCGTTTGCGCATATGAACCCTTCCCTCACGAAAGTATTCAACACCACGCTTATATATCATTGATGAGCATATTTTTTTTATCATGCCATCGGATATCTTCATAATGCATTACCCCATATATATTACAGTTCACCTATCCGGCTAAGTTAAAATCTTACAAACGGTATAATAACGCGCAGTAATCGCTTCATAGCCAAATAGCAGCGTAAATATTTCTATAATAATTTATTATACCACTATTTATTTACAAATACAATATACATTACCAAAATTCATTGTTAATTTTCTTTAAACAAATACGCGTTGGCGAAAAAACGGCAGAGCGTGCCTGCTCTGCCGTTTGCGATAACTTTTTTTAATTATTTAAGCTGCGGTATATCAGATATTGTTCCAATCCGGCGAAGCTATAATACCGGTCCACTTCTCAACCGCGCCTATTCTCTCACGCTCGTACGAGTGTGAATTCGTAGCCTCCTGAACATCTGCGTAATACCACGCGTCTGTGTCGAGGTTATCACTGAACTTAGTCATATGCTCTGTGTCAAGGTTGTTCTTATCAACAATTCTGTAGAGTATTCTGTTAATAAGAGTCATAGCCTCCGCACGTGTGATGCTGTTGTCAGGTCTGAATGTTCCGTTATCATAGCCGTTAATCCAGCCTGTTTCCACAGCTTTGTTGATGGAGTCAGCCGCCCAGTGACCCTTTATATCCGGGAACTTATCCTCGCCGGTGTATTCAACCGAGCTAAATCTCGCCGCTATTGTCGCAAACTCAGCTCTTGTTATTGCATCGTCCGGACCGAAGTTTCCTGTATCGTAACCGTTTACAAGACCGGCATTTGCCGCTGTCGAAATAGCGTTATTGTACCATGAATCCGCCGGAACATCCGGGAAATCATTGGTTGTCGAGAAGAGCTTATCTCTTGACTCCTGTGTAAGCAATCTTACAAAGATTGTAGCTACCTCCGCGCGTGTAATGTTAGCGTTAGGTCTAACCGCAACATAACCGTTCTCATCCACGCCTTCACTCTCCGGATAGCCTACTACATAAGCATAGTGATCGCTGTAGTCAAGCTGCGCGCCTGACGGAAGCGGCTTTGTCTGGAGCTTATCCTCCGGAATAGGCGTAGCTGTTACAACCGGCTCTGATGTGGGTGCCTCTGTGGGCTCCGCTGTCTGAGTGGCTGCCGGAGTAGCTGTCGGTCTGCTGGCGCCACCGCCGCCGCCTCCGCCGCCGCCGGAACGTCTGTACAGCTTATAATATTCCCTATCGGTACCTGAGAAGGTAACCTTGCTAAGCTGTCTATCCGCAAGACCTACCGTTACGGTACCGGTGATGCTGCCTGTAATGTTATGATATTCACCACTCGTTGTAAGTGACGACTGCGCCTGTACTGTTGTATTCGGAACAGTAAACATAAGCGCATTTGATGAAGCGGTACCGTCATTCAAGCTTGTGAAATATGTATCGAAGTCCTGGTTCGAACCACTAACCTCCATAACAATGGTAAGCTTGTTTGTCGCCGCGTCATAGCTTGCGGACTTCTGACGGAAAAGCTTCATCGTCATTTCGTCCCATGTCCAACCCGCCGGCGTATCGGCTGATACGGACTCATTTGAAATGGCTGAATCACTGGCTGTGGCTTCAACCGTAAACTCACCCGAAATCTTTGCCCGGGCTATGGCACTGGATTTTTCTATCCCCGAATTTACAGCCGCGTCAATATATGCCTCCCACTCCTTCGCAACATTTGACATGTCAAGCGATGCCTGGGTATTGAAAACCATTGATGTTGAAGTTGTGGATAAAGCCGTAGCTTGCGATGCATGGTTTGTATACACCGCTGTCCTGCTCGCGTCGTGTGACTGCATATCAAGCGTCACTTCAACAGTATCCTCGGCAGGTACATTGGAGAGATTTCTGTCTTCCTTTGCATGGTCTTCAAAATAAGGAGCTGCAAAGGCACTTAAAGATGTAATTGCTACAGCCGCCGCCGATGCAATTGATATAAACTTTTTCATTTTGAGTTCTTCTCCTTTTTTTATTTTGATATACATTAATTATACTACGTTACAGCTCGTTTGTCAAGCAAAAATTAGTCAAAAAGTATTATTTATTGCAGTAATTTATTTACTTAAAAACGATTTCTTCTTAAAAGACATTAAATCCCTGTAATACAGTTCTTCGCCTTCAAGAATTATGTCCGCGTTTCTCATAAGATAACTCCAGCACTCCGCGCCGTATCTCTTTATAATGTATTTTTTCGCCTTGTCCATATTGGGATGCCGGGTATTGAGATTGTGCATGTCCGTTCCTATGATATGTATCATCTTATTCTTCATCATATTATCTATGAATTTTTTAAGCGGCGCCGCGCCAAAGCTTTCCGCGTTAATCTGAATGAGTATATCCAAGGTATATAACGCGCTTAAAAGCTCTGATTTCTGCGCGATATTCCGCTCCGCATGCGCGATTATCGGTTTTATTCCGCTTATTGACAGCTTATATATATAATCTATCGTATTGTCGTTCCAATTTGACGAGGGCATCTCAACAAGCATATAACCCGTTTTGTCTATACACAGTTTTTCTATACCCCTAAGCCGTGTAAGATCACATGTCAAATGCACCTCGCATCCGAGCCTTATTTCCGGCATATCTACACCGGAATTCTGCGCTGCGGCCATGAGCTCGTCATATGCGCGTTCGCGCTCCGACAGAAATTTATCTATGTCCGCCGATGAGCAGGGATAGCAATGCGAGGTCGAAACAATGGTATTAACGCCCATATCGCGGCTCAATTTTATCATTTTAAGAGAGGTATCCGCGTCGGATGCGCCGTCATCAAACGCGGGCATAATATGTGAATGAAAATCAATCATCATGTATCGCCCCCTTTTACCGGTCCGATTTATAAATTGCCGGTTTATTGTACTTTTTCTTAAAAATATATCTTATGGCAGCCAAAACAGCCGCTCCCACGGCAGCGCCCGCGGTATCTATCAATACATCCGCAGGTCTCCCTGCACGTCCGGATACAAGCAGCTGGTGAAGCTCATCCGTTACGGCATAGAGAAAACAAAATGCGATTGTATAAACATAAGCATACGAAAACCGCACTCTTGTGATAAGCTTAACCGATATAAGCGCCGAAAGTCCGAGCGATGCGTATATGGTAAAATGCGCCGTTTTTCTTACGTAAAACTCAAGTATTTCCCTTAAATTCAGCTCCGCCTCGCGGCTTTTATGCAAAACTCCCGCGACAATATGTGAAATCTGCTCTGTTATGTGACCCGAAACCGCACCTGACTCGGTACTGTTTTGGGATGAAAAAAAGAAAATCAAAGTCATAATGCCCAATGTTATTAAACAGGATATGACTTTGATTTTTCTCATAATATTTTACCTCACATATATCATCAGCCGCCGAACATATAAACCTCCGGCGTCGCTGTAGGTCTATTCGGCACAGCGGTAGGCTGCGGCGCCGGTCTTGCCGGAGCGGCTGTCGCCGGTGCACGTGTAACGGGCGCGGGCGTAGTCGGCACTGTCGTAACCGGCGCGGGCTCCTCCGTTATTTCAGGCTCCTTTGTCGGTTCCGGAGTCTCTGTCGGCTCCGGCGTAGGCGTAGGCTCGCCCAACTGATACATAAGCGTATCTATATCCTCCTCCGAAAGATCGTTGTCCTCCTCAAGCAGCTTCCTCACAAGCGTAACATTAGCCTCCGTTACCGGTTCGGCATATTCCGACGGGATTCCGCCGTACACAATGTTAAGAGCCTTAATAAGCTCATTGTTCATTAATATGTATTTATTAAGGCTTTCCGTTTCCCGCGAATTGCTGGTGATTTTAGCCACCGCGCTTTTAATGAATTTATATTTATTTTCTTCCATAAACCTGAACGCCAGAATATTGGATCGCTCATAGAATGTTGTGAGTATGGCGCAAGCCGCGTCATCATCTCCGTCCGTGAGCATATAATCCGCATAATAATCATAAAAATTCACGGCGTCATAGTTTACTCTGTTTAAATATGCCTCTATATTGTCACAGTCTTTGACTGACTTAACCATCATATATATATTATCGCTGAGCTTCGTCGCGATATCGAGCTGAAGATCCTTTCTTCTGCTGTTGCAATAGTATGCGATTTTATCCTTGCCAAGACTGTCCTCATATTCATCAAAAAAATCCGAGGATCTTGTCAAATCATACGCTTCGTAATACATTTCGCATGCCGCTATCTGTTGTTCATATACCGCGTCGTCCGCATCCTCAAGGCGTTTGCAGTCGGTTATTTTTACAGACGGCAGCGAGTTTGTAAGCTCAATTCCCTCAAGCTCCGCCGTAAGCTCCGACTTCCTGCCGCAGCCCGAAATGAGAAGCAGAAAAACAGCGCATATGACAGAAAGCTTAATCTTCTTATACATTATCCGATGCCTCCGAAGTATTCACCTGGTTATCATTTGCCACATCATTTACCGCCTCATTTGCCGCGGGCTCCGCAATAGCATCCTTTGATTTAGCGGCGCCCTTTTTCGATTTTGACGAGCGTCTTGACTTCCTGTCACTGTAGCTGTATCCGTAACCGTAGCCATAACCATATCCGTAACCATAGCCATAACCGTAGTTTCCGTAACCGTAGCCCTTCCTTCTGCGGCCGTAACCGTATCTTCTGCGTCCGTACGCGCTTCTGTAGGAGCCGTAGTTCATGCTCATGGTGTCAATATCGTTTACGAAAAATCCGAGAATTTTAGCCTCCGCGATATTGAGCAGTTTAAGCGCCTGAACTATACTCTCATGGTTCGTATAGCCCTCTCGCACAACCAGCATTATGCCCGTTACCCATCTCGAAAGAGCAACCGCGTCCGTAACAACCGTTACGGGAGGCGTGTCTATCAAAATGTAATCATATAATCCCTTGAGCTTGTCAATAAGCTCGTGCATTGCATCCGACGCGAGCAACTCCGCCGGGTTGGGCGGTATCGAACCCGATGTAACGCAATCGAGTCCCGGTCTAAGATTATGGTATACAACGTCCTCAAACATCTTCTGCTTTGATAATATCGTTGTAATACCGTCCGTTTTTACAACTCCGAGATATTGATGTATTCTCGGCTTACGAAGGTCACAGTCCATTAGAAGCACCTTTGAGCCTGTCTGTGCAAAGGTTATTGCAAGATTAAGCGTTGTGGTTGTCTTACCCTCGCCCGCATTGGCGCTGGATACGCATAAAACCTTACAATCATCCTCGCCGCCCGCCAATGAGAACATTATATTGGTTCTCGCCGTTCTGTATGCTTCCTGTATGATGAACGGTGTCCTTTTATTTAAAATTGCTTCCTGACTCTGTTTAAGTCTTTGCTGACGCGCTTCGCTCGGATCTGTCTTTTTTGAAAACATCTTCACGTTTATCTTGTTTTCCGCCATTCTTTCTCTCACACCTTTTTTCAATAATGCATTTAATTAAGTTCCAGATTCGGTATCTCGCCCAGTATCGGCAAATTATATTTGCTCACAAGCTCCTCCTTGCTCTTTACGCGAGTATCAAATATGTTAACCATAAATATAATAAGCATCGCGACAACCGCGCCCGCAAGAAAACCTATAATAGCGTTCCTCGCAGTGTGCATCGGTTCGGCTTTGTCCGCTTCTTCGGGATATTCCGTAAGCTTTGTGCTGCCGCCGCCGAATACTCTGGCAATCTCGCCCGGAGCATTGTTTACAATACTCGAGCAGACCAGATATGAAATGTGAGCGTCCGCGTTTGTTATCGTTATTTTAATTATATTGGTGTCTGTAACAGCCTCCAATTCCATCATGCCCGTAATATCCTCTACGGAATACTTGTTATCCAAATCATCGCTTACGGTATTAAGGAATGTCTTGCTGTGCAATACCTCTATATATGTCGGAAGAAGGTTCTGCGCGCCCGTGAGAGCGTTTGTATTTACATCCGTTGATGTCTGCTGCGCCTCCGTGTTTATAAGAATTCTTGAAGTTGATTTATACTCCGGAGTCGCCGTAATCTTAAAATATGTATATGTAGCACCGCCTACAAGCACTGCAAGTATCACAATGAACCACCAGAAGGTAAGCATCATGTTAATAATATCGACTATGCTTATCTCCGATTCTTCCTTGCCGTTTACGTCCTGAGTGCCCTGTGCAGCCTGTGTCTCTTGTGTTTTCAACTAAAAAACATCCTTTCTGACTGTTATCGCATAGATTATATCATAATTATATTTTTTTGTCAAGATAATATATCCCCCTGATATGTCTGTTTTTACATTGCCATCCTCATTGCAAATTCGCGGTAAAAAACACGGCGGCTTCGATTATGAAACCGAAGCCGCTAAAAGTTATTTACCGCTGTCCTCGCCATCCTCGTCCTCGTCAATGTCAAACTCCAATTCAATGTCGTGATGACAGTTGGGGCATACTATATTGTTTTCATCATCAAGCATGTCGAAATCGACTATTACATCCTCGCCGCATTCCGGGCACCTGATTTCAAACAAATCGTCCTTATCCTCGTCATATGCGTCGAAAAGATCGTCGTCCTCATCGTCCCCGTAATAGCGCTCGTCGTCCTCGTCCAACGATAAGGAGTCGTCGGCATCGATATAATTCAAAAGCTCATCCATGCTCATATTGAGGTCAATGTTTTCCTCATTTAACTCCTCTATGGCGGTATCGGTTTCATCGCAGCGCGCCGACAGCTTTTCAATCTCCTCCGCCGCTGCCTCCAACGCGTCGATAAGCTTTGTAATCAAAGCTCCCTCATCGGATTTTTCCGAGATTTTCATACCGTCTGACAAGCCCTTTAAATAGGAAATTTTATTTGTTAAATCGCTCATTCTGTAGGCCTCCTTTCAAGGGGTACCCGTGATTTATTTTGTTACACGCTCCATATACTCGCCGGTTCTTGTATCAACTCTTATTATGTCCGAGCCGTCTACAAATAACGGAACCTGAATTACCGCGCCGGTTTCAAGCGTTGCGGGTTTTGTGGCGCCCGTAGCGGTGTTTCCGGCAAAGCCCGGCTCCGTCTCCGCTATTGCAAGCTCAACAAAGGTCGGCGGCTCGATATCGAACACCTTACCCTTGTATGAAAGGATTTTGCATATATCGTTTTCCTTGACAAACCTCATCTTCCCCGCAATTTCGCTCATTGCAATCGGGATCATGTCGAATGTTTCCTGATCCATAAAATAATAAAGATCGCCGTCATTATATGAATACTGCATATCCTTTCTCTCGACAAAAGCGTTTTCAAACTTCTCGGTCGGTCTGAACGACTTTTCGATAACGCTTCCGTTAATAACGTTCTTCATCTTTGTTCTTACGAACGCGGCTCCCTTGCCCGGCTTTACGTGTTGGAATTCAACGACCTGCCAAACTCCACCGTCCATCTCAAATGTTACGCCGTTTCTGAAATCTCCTGCGGTTACCATAATATCTTGTTCCTTTCCACCCGCAAAGCCGCGGGGTTTAAATCTTAAAATTCTTAATGAAACAGCACGGGTAAATCTGCCGTCTGTTATGCATATATATTTATTCTATCAAAAAACTCCGTAAATTGCAAGGGTTTTTTAAAAAATATGTTATATTGCAATCAAATTCTTATCCGAGGATGTAAGATTTACCACCTCGCCGTCTATGACGGCTATTAAATCCTCTATACGCACGCCGCCCCAACCATCGATATATATTCCCGGCTCGACGCTCATAACGTTGCCGCTTACCAGCGTATCCTTGCTGTTTGGCGAAAAGCACGGCATTTCATGGATTTCGACACCGACGCTGTGCCCCAAAGAATGTCCGAAATTTTTCCCGTAGCCCGCTTCCGATATAATGCCGCGCGCTATCCTGTCGGCGTCGGCGCATCCTATACCCTCATATATTCCGCCGATTGCCGCGGTCTGCGCCTTGAACACCAAATCATATATTTCCTTCTGTCGCCCGTCCGGCGCTCCGAACACAACTGTTCTTGTCATATCCGAGCAGTACCCCTTATAAACGCAGCCGAAATCCAGCGTGAGCAGCTCGCCTCTTTTCACAATTTTATCGCTCGCGACTCCGTGCGGCATGGCAGAGCGCACTCCCGACGCGGCGATGGTCGCAAAGGAAAGCCCGGACGCGCCGTGCTTTTTCATAAACATTTCAAGCTCCAGCGCAATCTCCCGCTCCGTCATTCCCGGACGCATAAATTCAAGCATATGCGAAAAAGCCATATCGCCTATATGCTCCGCGTCGGCGATGAGCTTAAGCTCCGCGCTGTCCTTTATCCGCCGCGGCGCGTCAATCTCTCTTTGCGCCTTATAAAACCGTTTCCCGACCGCGTTATGTTTCAGCTTTTCAAAAAATCCGAAAGTGAGCGCGTTTTCTTCAAAGCATATCTCCTCTTCTGCCACGGCCTCAAATATTTTCCTCCAGCCCTTCGCGCAATCGACAATCTCAAAATCCGGCGCCTGCTCCCTCGCCTGAACCGTATAGCGCGAATCGGTCACAATCAGGCGCGTATCCTTTGATATTATGAGCCACGCGTCCTCCGACGTGAAACCGCTGTAATAGAAAATATTCGGATAGCCTGAGACGAATACCGCTCTGCCCTCCTCTATATTGTCAAATAGCCTTTCAATTCTCGACCGCATCGCAAAGCGCCTCCAGGGCAAGCTCATAGCCTTTAAACCCAAGCCCGCAAATCTGACCGATACACTCCGGCACCGTTACGGAGTGGTGGCGGAATTTGTCGCGTTTATGTATATTCGAAATATGCACCTCGATTGCCGGCAGCTTTACCGAGCCGAGCGCGTCGCGTATGGCGTACGAATAGTGCGTGAATGCACCGGGATTTATAATGATACCGTCAAAAACGCCTAACGCCTTCTGTATTTTCTCGCAGACCGCCCCCTCGTAATTACTCTGAAAAAACTCGACCTCGCAGCCAAGCTCTCCTGCTTTTTGTGCAATCTGTTTTTCAAGTCCTTCAAGCGTGTTTGTTCCGTAAATATCCGGCTCGCGCACACCGAGCATATTGAGATTTACTCCGTTTATTACCAAAAACCTTTTCACAGCTTTTCTATCTCCTTCATTAATTCGTCTATTATTTCCGTTTCGGGCACCTTTCTTAAAACTTCGCCCTTTTTAAATATCATGCCCGTGCCTTTGCCGCCCGCGATGCCTATGTCCGCGTCCCGCGCCTCGCCCGGCCCGTTTACTATACAGCCCATAACGGCGACCTTAATATGCTTGTCCACATTCATAAGCCGCCTTTCGACCTCCGACGCGATACCTATCAAATCTATTTCCGTCCTGCCGCAGGTAGGGCATGACACGAACTCGATACCGTCGCCTCGCAGACCGCATACCCGCATAATATCCTTCGCGGCATATATCTCGCGCACCGGGTCGGCGGTTAACGATACCCGAAGCGTATCGCCTATTCCCTCATTTAAAAGAGTGCCTATGCCGATGCTTGATTTTATTGTGCCCATGCGCTCCGTTCCCGATTCGGTCACGCCTATATGCAGTGGAATATCGCACCTTTCGGAAAATTTACGGTACGCGTCAATCATAACCGGCACGTTTGAAACCTTTATCGAGACGACAATATCGCTGAAATTAACATCGTCAAGGATTTCAATGTGTTCCATTGCGCTCTCTACGAGCGCGTCGGCGGTCACGCCGCCGTATTTTTCAAGCAGCCTCTTATCGAGCGAGCCGCCGTTCACTCCTATTCTTATGGGTATTCCGTTGGCCTTTGCCGCGTCCGCTACAAGCTTGACCCTGTCGCGGCTGCCTATATTGCCCGGATTTATCCTGACCTTGTCAATACCGTTTTCAATACACCTTAAAGCGAGCCGGTAGTCAAAATGAATATCAGCCACAAGCGGAATGTGAATTTGCTTCTTTATTTGCGCAATCGCCTCCGCCGCTTCCATATCCGGCACCGCAACGCGGATGATTTCACATCCCGCCTCCTCAAGCCTTAGTATCTGCTCCGCCGTGGCCGCCGCGTTTCGCGTGTCCGTATTGCACATCGACTGAATAACAACGGGGTTTCCTCCGCCGATTTTCACGCCGCCCACGTTTACCTCTCTTGTGCTTTTTCTGTTCATAACATCGCCCTCGTTATTTAGTTATCAGTTTCACTATATCGTTATATGATATAAATATGATAAGTCCTATCAGCAGCATAAACCCGATTGCGTGAACAAGTCCTTCCTTTTCCGGCGGAATTCGTTTCCTTGTGATTAGCTCGATGAGCATGAAAAACAGTCGGCCTCCATCGAGAGCCGGTATCGGCAGGAGATTAAACACGCCGAGGTTTATAGTAAGCAGCGCCGTTAAATTCAGCACATACAGCCAGCTTCGGCTGCCGCTTGAAACGGCGTTATGCACCTCGGAGACAACCCCGACCGGACCGCTCATCTCTTTAACACCTATTCTGCCCGTAACCATCTGCCACAACGAGTTATAGACAAGCTTTACCACAAACCTTGTCTCATTCCACGCCTCGCCCCATATATTGAGAGCGTTCACCGCCTCCTCGGCCGGACGGAAGCCTATAATAAGTCTGTCTACCGTTTCGGTTGTGCCGACCTTTTCCTCATCTTTCGGCTCCTCCTCCGAGTACGGATAGAAAATCGGCTCGCTCGCCTGTCCGTTAATGGAACCTGTTACCTCTATGCCGTCCTCCGTATAGTTGTAATTAATAATATCCCTTGACGGCCTGAAATTAAAATGCAGCTTTTCTCCGCCGCGCTTTATAACAAGATCACATTCCTCGTCCGCGGAAAAATCCTGCGTGTACAGGGTTATATCGTTATAAAAGCTAACGCTCTTTCCGTTTATGCCCACAATTTTGTCGCCGGGAAGTATTCCGGCGCTCTCTATATAGCTTCCGGGAACAACCTCCTCGATTACGTTTGTTCTTATAGGTGAGGTGAACGCCACAATCACAATAAACAGTAAAAACCCGAGAATGACATTAAATACCCCGCCCGCAGCTACAACTATAATCCGCTGCCAGCACGGACGGTTTGAAAACGCCCTCGGATCGTCTGACTGTTCGTCCTCTCCCTCAAACTTACAATAGCCTCCGAAGGGAATACACCTTAACGAGTATTTTATTTCGGATTTGCGGCTGTGCCATATCGCCGGCCCAAATCCTATCGAATATTCAAGAATTTTAAAATTCATCAGCCTTGCGGTAATGAAATGTCCGAACTCGTGAAGCGAAACCATCACAAGAAACATCAAAATTGTTACAATAGCTGTTACCACAAAAAACTGCCTCCTTATTTAACAAACTTGCTCCGTATTATTTCTCTGGCCTCTCTGTCCGCCGCATATATTTCATCCAATGTGGGATTAATTATGCTCTTATGTCCCGACATAGCCTCGGCAATCGCATCCGTTATGCCGGGATATGACAATCCGCCCCGCATAAAAAGCTCCACAGCGGCCTCGTCCGCACTGTTAAAAACGGTCGCGAGCGTGCTTCCCTCCGCGCCTCCGTCGCGTCCCGCTTCTCTTGCAAGCTCTAAAGCATAGAATGTCTCGGTATCGGGCTTATCAAAGGTGAGTAAACCGCATGCAAATAAGTCAAGCTCGTTGCCGGGTATTGATATGCGCTCCGGATATGTCAGGGCAAACTGTATCGGCAGACGCATATCCGGCGCGCCGAGCTGCGCTATAACCGCGTTATCCACAAACTCCACCGCCGAGTGCAGTATGCTTTGGCGGTGCACAAGCACCTTTATATTATCGACCGGAACATCAAATAACCATTTTGCCTCAATCATTTCCAGCCCCTTGTTTACCAAAGTTGACGAGTCAACCGTGACCTTCGCGCCCATATCCCAGTTCGGATTATGCATAGCCTGAGCCGGAGTGACGTTTTCAAGCTCCCCGCGCTTCTTGCCGAAGAACTCTCCGCCGGACGCGGTCAAAATAATACTCTTTATCTCCTTGGGATTATCCATACCCAGCATCGACTGAAATATCGCGCTGTGCTCGCTGTCAACGGGGATGACGCGCTTTCCGTATTGCGTCTCGCATTGCTTTATTATATTCCCCGCCGCGACAAGGGTTTCCTTGTTTGCGAGCGCGACTCTCTTTTGCGCCTTTATAGCCGCAATCGTAGGCTCAATTCCCGCCATTCCCACCACGGAAACAACGGTCGTGTCCGCCGACGGAAGCTGTGCGGCTTCGGTTACGCTCCCGCTCCCGCCCAGAACCTTTACGGGCGTGTCGGCAAGACGCACTTTCAGCTCTGCCGCGCACTTTTCATCGGCCGCGCATACAAGCTCCGGCCCAAACTCCCGCGCCTGTTCCTCAAGCAGCTTTATATTTCTGTTTCCGGTAATTGCCGCGACCTCAAATCTGTCGGAATGGTCGCGCACAATCTCAAGAGTCTGTGTTCCTATAGACCCCGTCGAACCCAGAATTGATATTTTCATTAATTGCAATCCCCCTATATTATATTGGATAAATACATTAAATTATTCCGCGGCCGTTCTGTTAATCACCGGGAAATATAAAACAAGATAGCGTAGAATATCGGGAAATAGTATATTACCGGAGCAATGTAGAGCACGCTGTCAAAACGATCCATAAATCCGCCGTGGCCGGGGAATATCTTTCCGTAATCCTTTATGCCCGTGTCTCGCTTTATCACAGACGCCGCAAGATCTCCGATTTGAGACATCGCGGACGCTATTACTCCCAGCACCGCTGCAACCACATATGCCGAGGCTCCCGTGCCAAGACCGAAAATGAGTATGTCAAATCTGCCGAGTATAAACATGTACAGAACGCAGAGCCCCGCTGTAATTATAACCGCGCCTATTGAGCCTTCCACAGTCTTTTTGGGGCTTACCTTAGGCATGAGCTTATGCTTGCCGAACAGGGTTCCGCAGAAATACGCCGCCGTATCGCTGCCCCACGCTATAATAAATATAAGACCCATCGACGAAAGACCGCGTCCCGATCTCACAACCAATATGTAGCTCATAAACAGAGTTATATACAATGTCATAAGCACAACCGCAAACAGTTCGCGAAAATTCGCCTTTTCGTGCAGAAATACGGCGTAAAACATTGTGATTATTATATCCGCCGTAAGCGCGAATTTGAGCTTACCTATAACTATTCCCGCCATAAATACAAGAGCGCATAAATATCCGCATGACTTTACCGCGCCCGACTTTGTTATCGCGCCGTATACCTCGTACAGCATGGCTAAAACAACAAGTCCCACCGCAATTTTAAGCGGCAGCATTCCCGCCATTATTACCGCGAAAAACACCGCAAGTCCCACGATTGCCGTTAAAATTCTTTTGATCATTTTAAATACCGCCTTTCTTATATTCCGCCGAAGCGTCTGCCTCTTCCCTGGAAAATTTTTATACATTCATGTAAGTCTTTCGGCTTGAAATCAGGCCATGCCTTATCCACAAAAATCATCTCCGCATAGCTGACCTGCCATAGCATAAAGTTGGATAACCGCTGCTCGCCGCTGGTGCGTATAAGCAAATCCACATCGGGCTGTCCGGCGGTGTAAAGACCGTCGTCCATATCCTTTTCCGTAACGTCCTCCGGGTTCAGCTCGCCCGCCGCCGCCTTGCGACAAAGGGTTTTCGCGGCGTTGACAAGCTCCTCGCGCCCACCGTAGTTGAGCGCTATATTCATAACAATTCCCGTTCTGTCGCGTGTCAGCTTCTCCGTTTTGATAATCTGCTCCTGCATTTCCTCCGAAAGTTCCTTGCGCGAGCCGATTGCGCGAATACGCACATTCTCTCCGGCCAACGTCTTTTCCGCGTTTATGAGGTAATCCATAAGCAGGTTCATAAGATAGTCCACCTCCGCCTGAGGCCTTTTCCAGTTTTCCGTTGAGAACGCGTAAACCGTAATGTACTCTATACCGAGATTATTCGCTTCGGTAACAATCTTTTTAAGGCTCTCCGCGCCCGCCTTGTGTCCGGCGCTTCTGGGTAAACCCCGCTTTTTGGCCCATCTGCCGTTTCCGTCCATAATAATGCCGATATGTCGGGGCAGGTTATCCATATCTATGCCGCTCGTTATTGCTTTATTTTTTCTGAAAAACATACCGATAATCCCTTCATGGCATAAATCCAAAAACAGCACCGCTCGCATATCCGCGGCGCGGTACTGTTTTTTCCATCACAAATTAAAGCTCTGTTATTTCCTTTTCTTTGTCAGAGGTTATATTGTCAATTTCCTTTATATATTTGTCGGTAAGCGCCTGAATATCCTTTTCAATCTTCTTCATGTCATCCTCGGTAATCTCGCCGTCCTTCTTCTGCTTCTTGTACATTTCTATACCGTCACGGCGCGCGTTGCGGATTTGTACCTTCGCTTCCTCGGCATACTTTTTAACCTGCTTAACAAGCTCCTTACGTCTTTCCTCGGTAAGCGGGGGGAATGAAAGTCTTATTACCTTGCCGTCGTTCTGCGGCGAAATGCCCAACTCCGACTTGTTTATAGCCTTCTCAATCTCTTTAAGAATACTTCCGTCCCACGGCTGGATAACGAGCAGCTTCGGCTCCGGCGACGAAATAGAGCACACCTGGTTTATCGGTGTGGGCGTTCCGTAGTATTCAACCGAAATCTTATCGAGCACGGACGCGTTGGCGCGCCCCGCGCGGATGGTCTTGAATTCGCTTACAAGTCCGCCGACTCTCTTTTCCATTTTTGCTTCGACTTCAGGATAATTTGCCATTGTTATAGTCCTCCTTTTTTATATAAATTATTTACCCTCGTAGTTTACAAGAGTCCCTATCTTGTCACCCTTAACGGCTCTCACTATATTTTCGGGATCGTTTAAGCCGAAAACAAGAATCGGCATCCTGTTATCACGGCATAACGACGCCGCCGTTGAGTCCATAACGCCGAGATTTTTTGAAAGTATATCGCTAAACGACAGGTTTGTAAATCTCTTCGCGTTCGGATTTATGTTGGGATCGCTGTCATATACGGCGTCAACCTTTTTTGCCAGAAGAATTGCGTCTACTTCCATTTCGACCGCGCGAAGCGCGGCTGCCGTATCGGTTGACATGAACGGGTTTCCTGTTCCGCAGCCGAATATTACCACACGGCCTTTGTCGAGATGCCGCATCGCCTTGCCCCTTATATACGGCTCCGCGACCTGACGCATCTCAATAGCGGTCTGCACGCGTGTTTCGACGCCCTGCGCTTCAAGCCCGCTGCAAAGCGCGAGAGAGTTTATCGCCGTTGCGAGCATACCCATATGATCCGCTCTTGTTCTGTCCATATCATTTGAAGAACGTCCCCTCCATATGTTTCCGCCGCCCACAACTACCGATACCTGACAGCCCAAATCGACTATTTTTCTGATGTTTTTTGAAATGTCATTGACCGTATCCTCGTCAATACCAAATCCATTGGAGCCCGCAAGCGCTTCGCCGCTTATTTTTAAAAGTACGCGTTTATATTTTATTCTCATATGCGCTCTCCTTTAATTGCTCTGAAGCATGAGTGATACGAGCGAACCTTCAACGCCCTTATAGAAATCTATCTTGGCAGAGGATGCGTTAAGATACACGTAAGGAGTGCTTACTCTTACATCATAATATTCGCCGTCAATGGATACATAAGAATCATCCGGAAGAATTTTTCCGTTTGACGAGGGCGACGGGGTTTTGTCAACGCCGCCGAGAACGAGCGTTACGCCGTTGACCTTTGAGTTTGAAACGGCCACTCCCGTCTCGTCCACTCCCTGAGCGATTATGAGATTTCCGTTGGTGGTAAGACCGTCAATCTTAACACCGCCCTTGCGCACGAGAACAGCGCCCTTAACCTCTTTACCCTTGAGGCTGTCGGCCGAGGCCTGGTCGTCCACATATGTGTCTACAATCTTGTCCATAACCATTGCGAATTCGCCTCTTGTTATGGCGCTTGTCGGCTTGAGCTGTCCGCCTATGCCTGTCCAGCCGCCGTTACCTACAATGTACTTTGCGTACGGCTTTGCCCAGTCCTCAACGGCAGCCGCGTCGCTAAACGCGTTAAGAACGCTTTCTTCGCAATCGCTTACCATGCCCTTGCTCGACTTGTACGGCTCGAAGCCGAACATTCTCGAAAGAACGGTATATGTCTCCTGGAAGGTTATATTGTCCTCCGGATTGAAATTGTTGTAATCATCACCCTCAAAAGCGCCCATGGCCGCGGCCTTTGACACATATTCGGCGTACCACTCGTCCGCCGGAACATCCGAAAACTTTGTATCCGACAATGCCGAAGCACCAAACGCCCTTACAATAATTGTAGCCATCTCCGCCCTTGTGATATTGTCATACGGCGCAATGCTGTCGTCGGTTACGCCGTCCATAAGCTTTGCGTCCACCGCATGCTGAAGCGCCGTGCCCATTTCGCCGTCCGGCATATCCGAAAACGCCATTGCCGACACGCCCATACCCATAGTTACCGTTATTGCTGCTGTAGCCAAAACAATTTTTTTGATTGTATTCATAATTAAGTTTCCTTTCATAAAATAATACTTGTGGTTACATTATACACTATTTTTTTTAAATTGTCTATATTTTTTATAAAAGTTCTTTAAAATATCTTGCTTTTTTACTGCATTTTGTGTATAATATTGTTACGGTTCGCAGCAGTAATGCAATGTTTACCGAATTCAGTTTTATATAATTACATGGCAGGAAGGAACACCGTATGAGATACAATATAGCAGGAATTATCGTTGATATGAACGTACGCTTTCCGAGGCTCGGAAGTCAGAGTCGGGATTATGAATATGACGGTGAACGCGAAACAAACGTAAAAATACGCTTGTCCGAGCAGTTCTATAATGACCGTCTGGAGGAAAACCCGCATCTTGACTATGAAATGATTGAATACATATGGATGGGTTCGGAGTTCTATAACGCGCTTATTCATTTCAACGGAATGTTGCTCCATTCCTCATGCATAGTATATGAGAACAAGGCGTATCTTTTCAGCGCGCCGTGCGGAACGGGCAAATCGACGCACACGCAGTTATGGTTAAAACGCTTCCCCGGCTCATATATATTAAATGATGACAAGCCCGCAATACGCATAAACAACGACGGCACGGTGTACGCGTTCGGGACCCCGTTTTCGGGCAAGACCAATCAGAACGTGAACAAGGCCGTACCCATAGCGGGCATATGCATATTGGAAAGGGACACAACCAATCACATTGAATCCGTTACGCCGGACGACGCCCTGTTTAACATTCTGAACCAGACGGTGCGTCCGCCACAGGAGGACTGTATGGACATGGTGCTCCAAACGCTCGACAAGGTGCTTGGCAAGGTGCCGGTATACCGCTTGTACTGTAACATGGATTTGGAAGCGGCAGAGGTGTCATATAACGGGATGAAACCCGATGATGAGTAAACAGGAGGAAAGATAACATGAAAACAAAAAAAGGATTTATGCTCCGCTCGGTCGCGGGCAGACATGTGGTAGTCGCGGTCGGCAAGGCGTCGATTGAATTTAACGGGCTTATCACTCTTAACGATACGGGCGCGTATATATGGGAGAAGCTTTCAAATGGCATAACCTATGACGAGCTTTTAAAGGATATGCTTTCAGACTATGAGGTCGATGAAAAGACCGCAAGGGAGGGGATTGACGGCTTCCTTGCAACCGCGAGGGAAGCAAATCTTCTGGACGAGGACTGATACATTATGAAGCTTATTGTAAATGTCGATAAAAACTGGGCGATAGGCAAAGACGGCAAGCTCCTTTTCCGTTTGTCGCAGGATATGAAGTTTTTTAAAGCCCATACCGTAAACAATATTGTTGTAATGGGCAGAAAAACGCTCGATTCACTGCCCGGCGGCAGACCGCTTACGAACAGGACAAATATAGTTCTTTCAAAAGATACCTCTTTTAAAAGAGACGGCGTTACGGTATGCAACAACGGCGGCGAGCTGGCGCTGCTGCTGCGCGACGTTACGGAAGACGTGTATGTCATAGGCGGCCAATCGCTTTATCGCGACCTGCTCCCGTTCTGCGATACGGCATATGTCACAAAGGTGGATGCGGCGGTTGAAAACGCGGACGCTTTCATGGTGAACCTTGACAAATCGCCCGAATGGACGGTTTGCGAAAAATCGGAGCAAATGGAAGAAAACGGTCTGAAATTCAGATTTGTTACATATAAAAGGAATATATAAAAAAAGCTGCGACGCAGCTTTTTTTATATCTCTCTGTATTCCGACTGACCTATTTCGTAAAGGTCGTTGCCCTCCGCGTCCATAAGCACAAACGCCGGGAAGTCCTTGACCTCCAGACGCCTTATCGCCTCCGTGCCCAGATCATCGTAGGCTACGACCTCCGACTTTTTTATGCTGCCGGCAATTAGCGCGCCCGCGCCGCCGATTGCGCCGAAATAAACAGCCTCATTCCGCTTTATCGCGTCAACAACCGCCTTGTTTCTAACTCCCTTGCCTATCATAGCGCCCAGTCCGGCGTCGAGCAGCTCCGGCGTGTACGCATCCATTCTTCCCGCCGTTGTCGGTCCGCATGAGCCGATTACCTCGCCCGGCTTTGCCGGACACGGGCCCGCGTAGTATATCACTTGGTTTTTCAAGTCTATAGGATACTCCCCGCCCGCGGCATGCAGTCTTGTCATCCTCTCGTGCGCCGCGTCGCGTGCGGTGTATATAACGCCTGAAATAAGCACGCTGTCTCCCGCTTTAAGCTCCTTTAACGCTTCCTTTGTAACAGGCGCGGTAATTCTTTTTTCCATGGCCGATTACCTCCGTATTATTATAGTAAGTCCGCAGCCGAGTTTAATATATAGGTTGCGTTGAGATTTTCAAAATATCCCTTCGCGGCTCTGCCGCTTACGCCCGTAAGCACCGCGCAAAAGTCAGCGCCCATAGCCTGCGCCGCGAGTATGTCCGCTCCGGCGTCGCCCACAACAAGAGTTCTCGGTATTTTCGATTTATCATAGTCCCCCGTTATGAGTCGGCTGTCGCTGTAGTCCGTTCCGTACAACGCCTTTAAAAACATATACGGATGCGGTTTTGTAAGATTTTCGCCCGTCGCGGCCTCCGCCTTTATAACATAATCATAATGGCATATTCCGTCGGGCGCGAAATATTTCATCACGTTCCAGCCGCGCAGCGGTTCCGTAATCTCCGTCCCCGGCCGGCCCGTCCCTATGGCTACTCTCTTTGTTTCCGAAAGTTCGCGAAGCAGATTTCTTAAATCCGCCATGGGTATTATCGGTCTCTCGCTGTATACCAGTCCCGGTTTGCCGGGTATTACCGGCGGCATGCCTTGTTCCGCCGCCAGAGTGTCGCCCAGAAACCAGCCCTGGAATATAATGTGCATGGTCTGCCACATCAAGCCGTTGCGCTTAACAAATTCAAAATCAAACCCCGTTCTTTCCGAAGCTCTTTCGGCGAGAACGTCATATACGTCGAGTATGTTTTCCGGCAGCTCTGCGGCATATTCTACCAGAGCCTTAAAATCTCCGATTTTATCACTGCCGTACAGTATCCACGAAAGCAGAACCGTCACATAGCCCAAATCCCAATTGGAATTTACGCCCCTGCCCTTCAGCTCGGATATAAGCGCGTCGCCGCAAAAAACCGTTTCCCTGATTTCTTTGAGGTTTTTCATGCACTCGGCGCTGTCTGTGAAAATACCCATATTGTAATGCAGATATTCCCATACCGTCAGAGCCGCGCAGTTCCAGTAGTTCTGTTCGCTCGTTATAACCCCGTCCATATCAAATATGACGGTATCATATTTATCTAAAAATCTTTTCATTCCGTCTCGACTACCCAGTTGATTTTTCCGGCAACGCCCGACGTCCTGCCTTTTCGGCTTTCATCCGTCGTTACTGCCGCTTTTAACGCCGAGCCGACCGCGCGGTAGATCGCCTCCCAGATGTGATGCCCGTTATGTCCCTTATACAAGTCAATGTGCATCGTGCACATCGCGCCCTGTACAAATCCGTCAAGGAAGGTTTCGAGATCCTCGCTGAGCATACCCTCTGTTTCCGTCGGCACGTCAATGCCGTGATAGTCCCAATCTATATACGCGCGCGACTCAAAGCTCACCGCGCACTGCGCCTTTGCCTCGTCGATTATGCCTATAGCGTCGCCATATCCGTAAGCGCCGTCGGCGGTATCTATGTACTCCTTAACCGCCTTGCCCATGGCGATACCCAAATCCTCCGCAATAACATGCGTAAGCGTAAAATCCGCAAGCTTTATCCGCGTTTTTATGTTGAACCCGCCGCGGTACGCGATATGTTCAATCATGTGGTTGAGAAACGGAATGGGCGTCTGTATGTCCTTTCGGTAGTCCGACCCCAGGCCGGCAAAATCAATTACCACACCCATTTCCGATTCTGTTGTCGTTCGTATTGCTTTAACCTTCATAATCAATCTCTCTCTTTTACCGCGAGCGCGTGGGTTTCAAAACCCTCAACGGTCGCAAAATTATACGCGTGCTCTCTTACCTTTCTAAAGCCCTCTTTTGACGCGTAGCCCACCGAGGAACGCTTCAAAAAGTCCATGACGGATACAGATGAATACGTCTTTGCAAAGCCGCCCGTGGGAAGAATTGCGTTGGGGCCCAATACGAAGTTACAAAGCGTAACCGGCGTGTAATCGCCCAATAGTATTTCGCCCGCGTTCTTTATAAGCGGCAGCACGTCAAACGGTTTCTCCGTCATAACCTCCATATGCTCCGGCGCGTAATCGTTCACAAACCGGATTGACTCCTCAAGCGAATTTGTAAGAATAATACCGCCATAGGTCGTAAAGTTTGTTTCAATCCAGCTCCTTCTTCTGTCCGAAAGCTTTTCGAGCTGCGCGTTCATTATCGGGATAACCTTATTGACAAGCTCCCGCGAATGTGTGACGAGCAGCGCCGCGCTGTCCGGGCCGTGCTCCGCTTCGATCATCCAGTCGCGCGCCGCCTTTTCCGGATCCGCATGCTCGTCGGCAAGAACTATGATCTCCGACGGACCCGCCGGAAGCCCCGCGTCAATATTATTCGCCAGAACCCGCTTTGCGGCCGTAGCATAGCTGTTGCCGGGGCCTAAAATCTTGTGGCATTTGGGTATCGTCTCCGTGCCGTACGCAACCGCCGCAACCGCCTGAATACCGCCGACCTTATATATCTCGGTTATGCCTATAATCTTTGCCGCGCACAAAATAGCGTCGTCCACCTCGCCTTTCTCGTTCGGCGGCGTTACGACAACTATTCTCGGAACCTTCGCGACGACGGCCGGAATACCCAGCATACACAACACCGACGGGAACGAGCCTTTGCCGTGCGGAACATACAAACATACGTCAACAATCGGAGTCGTCTTTTCCCCGACCATCAAACCGTCGTCAACCATTGTGAACCACATTTCCTCCGGAAGCTGTTTTTCATGGAAGTCATAAATATTTTTATACGCATACTCGATCGACTTGCGTGTTTTTTCGTCAAGTCTCGCGTAGCCCGCGTCGATTTCCGCCTGAGTAACCTTCATAGTATCGGCCGTAAGCTGCACACGGTCAAACTTTGCCGTATACTCCAATACGGCCTCGTCGCCCCTGACGCGGATGTCGTCCGAGACTTCCTTGGCAATCTTCATCTGCTCCGTAATGTCCTGCTCGGCGCGGCGCATTATCACGTCGTACTGCTCCTTGGTCATTTTGTCAAGCTCGTAAATATTCGGTGTCATTACTGTATAATCCCCTCTTACTTAAAAATTTTTTTCATTTTCTCTGTAAAGCTCGTTTTCTTTACGTAATTCTCGTCCTCGTCAAACTCGCGCAGCATCTCTTTCTGCCTCGCGCTCAAATTCTTGGGCACCTCAACGGTTACGGTCACGTACTCGTCGCCGTTGCCGCGCCCGTTAAGTATCGGCACGCCCTTACCCCGAAGCTTAAACCGCGTATTGGTCTGGGTTCCTTCGGGTATGTCATATTCAACAACCCCGTGGATGGTTGGAACCTTCAGCGTTGAGCCGAGCGCCGCCTGTACAAATGTTATCGGGAACGTCACGTTTATATCGTAGCCGTCGCGGCGGAATATCTCGTGCGGCTTAACGCGTATATAAAGCTGCAAATCCCCGCTCGGCCCTCCGTTTGCGCCGGCGTTGCCCGCTCCGGAAATTCGCATTACATGCTCGTTATCAATTCCCGCCGGAATGTCAACCTCCACGGTCTTATTCTGCCTTACGCTGCCCGTGCCGCGGCACACGGGACAGGCCTCCTTTATAACCTTGCCCTTACCGTGACATGTCGGACACTCGGAAATAACATTCGAGAAGCCGAACATGGTCTGACGTCTCTGCTGTATCTGACCTGTGCCGTTACACTGCGAGCAGGTAACGGGCTGTGTTCCCTTTTTCGCGCCGCTTCCGCCACATTCGGAACAGGTATCGTTCTTTGTAATATTAATCTTCTTCTTGCATCCGAACGCCGCCTCTTCAAATGAAAGGTTGATATACTGGCAAAAATCGCTGCCGCGTCTGGGCCCGTTGCGTCTTTGCCGTCCTCCGCCAAAGCCGCCGAAGCCGCCGCCGAATATGTCGCTGAATATATCGCCTATATCCCCCATATCGAAGCCGCCGAAGCCGCCGCCGCCAAAGCCGGCATTGCCGTCAACGCCCGCATGACCGAACTGGTCGTATCTCTGACGCTTTTCATCATCGGAAAGCACCTGGTATGCCTCGTTTATTTCCTTAAATTTTGCTTCCGCCTCTTTATCGCCCGGATGAAGATCCGGATGATACTTCTTGCTCATTTTGCGGAAAGCCTTTTTTATTTCGTCGCCCGAAGCGCCCTTACCGACGCCTAAGACCTCGTAATAATCACGTTTATCAGCCATATAATAACAGCTCTCCTTTCGATATGCAAACGCATATTGTAATTATACTATATATTAACTGATTTGTAAATAGTCAAATTGCCAAAAACACGCATATAGGCGGGGCGCACCTTGCGCCCCGCCCTTTAACCACATAATACCGATTAATTCTTATCGTCGTCAACCTCTCTGTAGTCGGCCTCGTACACGCCGTCCGCGCCGGGAGCCTGCTGTCCGCCCGCCTGAGACGGATCAAATCCCGCGCCGGGAGCGCCCTGCGGATTGGCCTGCTGGTACATCTTCTCGGAAATCTTGTAGAACTTCTGCGTAAGTCCTTCCGTAGCGGCCTTTATCGCCTCGGTGTCGGTACCCTTAAGGGCCTCCTTAACCTTGTCGATCTCAGCCTGAACCTCCGCCTTTTCATCGGCAGAAACCTTATCGCCCAAATCATTTAACGCCTTTTCGCACTGGAATACCATTGAGTCCGCGCCGTTTCTGATTTCGACCTCTTCCTTACGCTTTTTATCCTCTTCCGCATACTTCTCCGCTTCCTTTATCGCCTTGTCTATATCCTCGTCCGAAAGATTTGACGAAGCCGTAATGGTAATCTTCTGCTCGTTACCCGTGCCGAGATCCTTCGCCTTTACGTTTACTATACCGTTGGCGTCTATATCAAAGCTTACCTCGATCTGCGGAACGCCCCGCGGAGCCGGAGCTATGCCGGTGAGGTTAAAGCGGCCGAGAGTCTTGTTGTACTGCGCCATCTCGCGCTCGCCCTGGAGCACGTGGATTTCAACCTGCGTCTGACCGTCAGCGGCTGTTGAGAACACCTGCGACTTGCTTGTAGGAATTGTTGTGTTTCTCTCTATAAGCTTGGTGCATACGCCGCCGAGCGTTTCAATACCTAACGAAAGCGGAGTTACATCGAGAAGAAGAACGCCTGTTTCCTCTCCGCCCAGAACGCCCGCCTGTCTTGCCGCGCCTACCGCAACGCACTCGTCGGGGTTTATACCCTTATGCGGCTCCTTACCCATCTCGCGCTTAACCGCGTCCTGTACCGCCGGTATTCTTGACGAGCCGCCGACAAGCAAAACCTCGTCTATCTGTGACGATGACAGACCCGCGTCGTTCATTGCGTTTCTTATCGACACAAGCGTTCTGTCCACGAGATCCGATGTAAGCTCGTCAAACTTTGCTCTTGTAATGTCAAGATTTATATGCTTCGGGCCTGTCGCGTCGGCTGTGATATACGGCAGATTTACCGATGAGGTTGTGGTTGTTGAAAGCTCAATCTTTGTCTTTTCCGCAGCCTCCTTTAGTCTTTGCATTGCCATCTTATCGTTTGTAAGATCCACGCCCTCCTGCTTCTTAAATTCCGAAACAAGATAGTCTATAATTCTCTGGTCGAAATCGTCGCCGCCCAGATGTGTATCGCCGTTTGTCGAAAGAACCTCGAACACGCCGTCGCCTATTTCAAGGATTGACACATCGAATGTGCCGCCGCCGAGGTCGTATACCATGATTGTCTGATCCTTATCGCTCATGCCGTACGCAAGCGCGGCGGCTGTCGGCTCGTTTATTATACGCAGAACCTCAAGACCGGCAATCTTGCCCGCGTCCTTTGTCGCCTGACGCTGTGAGTCGTTGAAGTATGCCGGAACCGTGATTACTGCCTGCGATACCGGTTCGCCCAGATAGGCTTCCGCGTCGCCCTTGATCTTAGAAAGAATCATCGCCGAAATCTCCTGCGGCGTGTACGCCTTGCCGTCTATTGTAATTCTCTCCGTTGTGCCCATTTTTCTTTTTATTGACATGATGGTTCTGTCCGCGTTTGTAACGGCCTGACGCTTAGCGACCTGACCTACTATTCTTGAACCGTCCTTCTGGAACGCAACTACCGACGGAGTCGTTCTCGAACCCTCGCTGTTTGTGATGACATTCGGATTACCGCCCTCCATAACCGCTACGCAG
>CANRAG010000013.1 GCA_947628515.1 uncultured Clostridia bacterium
CATATGGTGGACTGCGTGCTGTATTTTGAGGGCGACAGACAGCTCTCGTTCAGAATACTTCGAGCCGTTAAGAACCGATTCGGCTCTACAAATGAAATAGGCGTATTTGAAATGCGGGATGTAGGCCTTGTAGAAGTGGAAAACCCGTCAAAAATGCTGCTTGAGGGCAGACCCGACGATATTTCCGGCAGCGCCATTGTGTGCGCTATGGAGGGCACCAGAGGAATACTTGCCGAAATACAGGCGCTTGTCACCCCGACCGGGTTCGGAAATCCGCGCAGAATGAGCGACGGTATAGAGCTTAACCGCGTTCTTTTGCTCACGGCGGTGCTTGAAAAACGCGCAAGGATGAATTTGTCAAGCTCGGATATATATATCAACGTCGCGGGCGGACTGCGTATTGACGAAACGGCGGCGGATTTGGGCATATGCGTCGCGATAGCCGCAAGCCGCGCCGATGTTGTTATACCGCCCGATATGGTGTTTATAGGCGAGGTCGGTCTGGGCGGCGAGCTGCGCGCGGTATCGCAGCTTGAAAAAAGACTTACGGAAGCGGCAAACTTAGGGTTTAAAACAGCAGTCGCGCCGAAGCAATCCATGCGCGGTGTGAAGATACCCGACAGGATTAAGGTATTCGGAGCGCGCACGGTGAGCGAAGCAATTGCAATGTTCAGAAAGTGAGGCATATATGAAGGAACAGATTTATACAATCCCTGTTAACGAGGCGTACGACAAGGACTATGAATGTCCGCTGTGCGAGCTGGAAAAGCAGCAGGAATACGAAGCGGTCAAATACGCGCTCGGCGCGGCTATGATGGAGCCGGATTTCAGAATGGAGTCCAACGAGAAGGGCTATTGCAACCGCCATTTCTCGCAGATGTTCGACGCAAAAAACAAGCTGCCGCTCGCGCTCGTGCTCGACACGCACCTCTTAGAGCTGAGAAAGAAAATCGAAAAGCTTGAAAAGGCGGCGAAATCACTCGAAAATGAAAAGGGCGGACTTTTTAAAAAGAACAGTGGCGAAAAGGTTATAACGGAAATATCCGAAACCCTCGGCAAAACGGAAAAGACCTGCATGGTATGCGAAAAGGTAAATCACACAATGGAGCGGTATATAGACGTCCTGCTTTATATGTGGGTTAACGATGAAAATTTCCGCGAAAAATTTGCGCGTTCAAGGGGCGTTTGCCTGAAGCATTTCAGGGAGCTTGCGGAGACCGCGCCCAAGAGCATAAAGGGTGACGCGGGCAAGTTCATAGGCATGCTTATTAATAAAGAAATATCGGAACTAAAGCGCATACAGGATGATATACATAAATTCACGCTTAAATTTGATTACCGCAACCGTGACATGGAGCTCGGCGAGGCTATAAACGCGCCCGTGCGCACAATAGAAAAAATTTCAGGATATATCACGCCGTATGAGGACGACGAGCAGTCGTAAATAAAACGCACCCACGGACATAATGTCAGAGGGTGCGTGTTTTTTAATTGTCAATCCTTTGAATGAGCCGCGAGATATTCCTCGAAGTTCTTATACTCCGCCTTGTGCTGCTGCGGCTTGAAATCAGCCTTGTATGTTGCCGTTCCTGCCGGTGACGAGGCCGGCTTTTCGTCCTTGCCGTACGGCTGACGGCTATAGCTTCCGCGTCCGCCCTGCGAAAAACGGCGATTGTCATTCCTGCCCTTATATCCGCCCTTTTTATAGGCCTTGGGATTTTTCGGCGCAATTACTACCTTCCTGTACGGCTCCTGACCGACGGAGAAGGTTGTAACATCCTCACTGTCCTGGAGATTGGAATGGATTATTCGCCTCTCATACGGATTCATGGGCTCTAACGCAAACTTCTTACCGGTTTTTGCCACCTTCTGCGCGAGTCTGTTTGAAAGCGCCACAAGCGCCTCCGAACGCTTTTCGCGATAATTCTCCGTATCTATGGATACCTTGATATAATCCTCAGATGACTGATTTACAACGAGCGATGTAAGATATTGCAAACTGTCGAGCGTGTCGCCGCGCTTGCCTATAACAATGCCCATGTTATCGCCCTCAAGGTCGATTTTTACTATGTTTTCCTCAAATACAGCGCTTACCTTGACATCGAGCCCCATAGCTGAAAGTATGTCGCTTATAAACGCCTTCGCATTCTCCTCCGGAGCCTGCGAGTTGTATACCCTGTTCTTCGGAGCCTGTGTTTCCGGCTCCGAAACAGGCTTCGCCTCCGGCTCATCGGTCGGCTGCGCCGTATCCTTTACGGATACCTTCACAACCGCTTCCTTTGAACCCAGTCCCAAAAAGCCTTTTGACGGCTCCTGGACTATTACTATCTCTGCTTCGTCCTCATTGACGCCCAGCTCGCTAAGTGCTTCGGCTATTGCCTCCTCAACGCTTTTTGCCCTTTTTTCTATGCTGGTTATTGTACTTGGATTCGGGAACTTTGACAACGAAGTCCTCCCCTTTCTTTTTATCAAAATATACATTTAACACGATCTGCTGGATAATCTGGAACACACCGCTCGCAATCCAGTAAAGACCGATACCCGCCGGCAATATAAGTGTGAAATAGCCCGTCATAACCGGCATCATCCATACCATTGCCTTATTCATTGACTGTGCCTGATCATTGCCCTGATTTTTATCCTGTCCCGAGAGATGCATTGATACCTTATTCTGCGCAACTGATGAAATAATCGCAAATATCGGAATTAAAAGCAACAGGACGATGCTTAAATTGCCCATAATGTCGCCGAAGCAGCCAAACGCTGTCCACGGTGTGCTCGACAGGTCAAGTCCCAAAAACTTAAAGTTTATATACCACGGGTCGCCCGCGCCGTTTATTATATGCGCCCAATTCGAAATTTGGATTTGCGATTGTCCCATGAGCTGCTCCACGGAGTATTCCGCAACGCTGCCGAGGTTGTTTCCTGCCGCAATCATTGCGTCCCTAAGGTGAGTAACCTTGTTTACGACATCGGTGGCTTGCGCCAGAGCGTCGCCCTTGTACGGCACATTAAACATATAGGTGAGTGGTTTCTGTATCGCCTGATACAAAGCAATAAGTATAGGCATCTGTATAAGCAGCGGCAGACATCCGCCCGTCATGCTTACACCGTTTTCCCTGTAGACCTTCGCCATTTCCTGCTGGAGCTTGGTCTGATCATTGGCATATTTCCGCTGAAGCTCAGCTATAATCGGCTGAATTTTCTGCTGTTTTTTCATGGCCCGCTGCGATTTAATATTCAGCGGCAGTAATATGAGCTTAATTACAACCGTAAACAGTATAATCGCGACACCATAGTTCTGAACCAGCTCATAAATCGTCTTTATGATCCAGCCCATACCCATAACGATATAATGCCACATAAATATTCCTTCCCGGTGCGTGGTTACGGAACCGGATCATATCCGTGTCCGCCGAACGGTCTGCATCTTAGCAGCCTGCGGACGGCAAGATAACTGCCCTTAACCGCACCATATTTTTCTACCGCCTCAAGAGCATATTCAGAGCAGGTGGGAATAAACCTGCAACAGCCTCCGCCCTTTATCGGTGATATGTGGTGTCTGTAGAACTTAATTAAACAAATCAAAATCTTTTTAATCATGATATTCGTCTCTTGCGCTCAGAATTCCGAGTCTTAACAATACAAATTCCAAATCCTTTGAAATCTGAGCATATGTCTTGCCGGCGGCCCTGTTTCTCGCTACTATAATCATGTCCGAGCAGCCTGTCAGCCTGTCCTCCAAAAGCCTGTAGCTCTCTCGCATAAGCCGTTTGGCTCTATTTCGCGCCACCGCGTTTCCGAGACGTCTGCTCACGGTGAAGCCCGCCCTGTTACAGTCCAGCTTATTCGGCTGCATATAGACAACCACAAATCCTCCGGCAACGGATTTTCCGCGCGAATACAAGCGGCGGAAATCCCTGTTTAGTTTTATCGGCTGAGTATTCTTCAAAACCCCAACACTCCCCATATCCGAAAAAAGAGCGTCCCTTGCAAGGCATCTTTACCCTTGAGAAGCTCTTTATTTTAGGTAAAACTTACTTATCTGAAGTTGTAAGAATTTTTCTGCCCTTAGCTCGTCTTGCCGCGAGAACCTTTCTTCCCGCCTTGGTAGCCATTCTCGCTCTGAAGCCGTGAACCTTCACTCTCTGACGCTTCTTCGGCTGAAATGTCATTTTCATAAGTATATACACCTCCTGTATTAATTACCGCGATCCCGATTGACCGCATTTACTTCCAAATATGATTAGACACCGTTCTTATTATATAGGGTAAAACTTGTTTTGTCAAGTGTTTTTTTTATTTTTTATCTCCAGCCCATGCTCTTTTCGTAATTGACAATCGTGGTGTGGTTTGCTTTTTCATAGGAATTAAACGCGGCGACAACCGCGTCCTGCGATGTTGTTGTTCCGTAGTACCATGACTGCGCATCAAAATACGCCTGATATTCGGGAGTAGAGAATATGTATCCGTGACGGGCGTACATTTCGTTAAGTATGAGCCGAACCTCATCCCTTGTATAATAGGAAAGCTCGCTTGCGGTTATATACTTACGGTCGGTATCATAAATATATCCTCTTGATGACGGATTTGGTTTTACCGGCTCCATGGTCGTATCGTCAATCAAATCACCGTTTTCCACCGGTGTATTTGTATCGCTGCTGTCCGAAGATGAGTTATTGTTTGCAAATATGTAAAAGGCGGCGCCGCCCGCGGCAAGGATGATAACCGCCACGGCTATTATTATCGCAATAATTACCGAATTATTATCCTTCTGTCTTACCGTCGTGTTATAATTTCCGTTATTATAACCGTTATACCTCTCCTGATTGTTCCCAAAGCTATTATTACTGCCATAACCGCCCGCGGAATTGTTATATCCGTGTGGGTTATACTCATACATCATTTTCAGTTTATTGTCGTCCATCATAACGGTTGCATCATTTTCCTCCACAGGACTGTTGACCGGACTCCCGCAGGAGGGGCAGAAGGTATCTTCAGGGAATATTTCCATACCGCATTTTTTACAATAAACGCCCTCGCCCGCGCCCGAGGCTACGCCCTCGACTGCCGTATCCGTTCTCGCTCCGCAGGACGGACAAAACATTACGCCGTTCTCCAATACTGCTCCGCAATTTTTACAATTCATAAATTATCACCCTTCCTTTTGTTTCAAAACCGTACTACCATGTTTTACGCTCACTTCTCAGCAAATATTTATGGTTTCTCCGCATCCTTTACCCTTTGCCGGTCACGTGCCGCCCGTCATATGCAAAATGGTGCGAATATATAAACTCCGCACCATAGCAAATCGTCTTTACGCGTTAAGCTCCGCGTCAATGGCGGCGGCAGCCTTCTTACCCGCGCCCATAGCAAGAATAACCGTCGCGGCGCCCGTGACCACGTCACCGCCGGCGTAAACTCTCGCTTTGGTCGTAAGACCGTCCTCATCCGCAATGATACAGCCCCTCCTATTCGTTTCAAGGCCGTCCGTCGTCTGACGGATCAGCGGGTTCGGAGTCTGACCTATCGCCACAACCACCGTGTCGATATCAAGAACCTCCTCGCTGCCCTCTATCGGTATCGGACTTCTTCTGCCGCTTTCGTCCGGCTCGCCAAGCTCCATATGGATAACCTCCATACCGTCCACCCAGCCTTCATCATTGCCGAGAATTTTTGTCGGGTTTTGCAGGAGCTTAAAGATAATACCTTCCTGCTCCGCGTGCTCTACCTCCTCGCCTCTCGCGGGCAGTTCTGCCCTGCCGCGGCGATATACGATATAGACGTTTTCCGCGCCCAACCGCTTCGCGCTTCTCGCGGCGTCCATCGCAACATTTCCGCCGCCCAAAACCGCCACATTCTTACCCACAAATACCGGGGTGTCATATTCGGGGAACTTATAGCCCTTCATAAGATTTATTCTTGTAAGAAACTCATTTGCCGAGTACACGCCGTTAAGGCTCTCGCCCTCAATGCCCATAAACCTCGGCAGACCCGCGCCCGAGCCTATGTAAACCGCGTCGTAGCCCATATCATTAAACAGCTCGTCAACTGTTAGAGTTCTGCCTATGATTACGTTGGTCTGTATGTCAACGCCCATCTTTTTAAGGTTTGCAATTTCCTTCTGAACAATGTCCTTTGGAAGTCTGAATTCCGGTATGCCGTACATAAGCACACCGCCCGCCGTGTGGAACGCCTCGTAGACCGTTACGGCGTAACCGAGCTTCGCGAGGTCACCCGCAACCGTAAGTCCGGACGGGCCGGAGCCTATAACCGCGACTTTCTTCCCGTTCGGCGCCGGAATTTCAAACGAGTCCTCCACATTTGCCATATGATAATCGGCGGCAAATCTCTCAAGACGGCCGATACCCACCGGCTCGCCCTTTATGCCGCGTACGCATTTTGCTTCGCACTGCTTTTCCTGGGGACATACACGTCCGCATACAGCCGGCAGAGCGTTTGTTTCCTTTATCTTCTGATACGCGCCCTCGAAGTCTCCCTCTTTCATAAGTGAGATGAACTCCGGTATTTTAACCGACACCGGACACCCGCTTCTGCAGGGACTGTTCTTGCAGTTAAGACATCTCTGCGCCTCGTCAACTGCCATCTCTGCGGTGTATCCCGTCGTTACCTCCAGGAAATTCTTATTTCGCACATCCGGCGCCTGTTCGGGCATCGGATTTTTATCCAATCTCATATTAGGCTTTGCCATTTTCGTATTCCTCCTTATTCAGCATTGTTGGTTCTGCCAATTCTGCAATGACCTTCCTCGCACGAACGCGCCTCGTAGTCCTTAAACATTCTGCCGCGCTTTGCCGCGCTGTCCCAATCAATCTTGTGGCCGTCAAAATCCGGGCCGTCTACGCATGCAAACTTTGTCTCGCCGTCAACCGTAATACGGCAACCGCCGCACATGCCCGTACCGTCAATCATAACCGGGTTCATGCTGACCATAGTCGGGATATTATACTTCTCTGTAAGCTTGCATACAAACTTCATCATCACAAGCGGTCCTATTGCTATGACCTCGTCAAACTTCTCGCCCGCGAGAATTTCCTTCTCGAGCATATCCGTAACAAATCCCTTTGTACCGTTTGAGCCGTCGTCGGTTGCGACGATAAGCTTTGTGGCAATCTTCTTAAGCTCGTCCTCAAGAATTATAAGCTCCTTATTTCTAAATCCCGTGATAACCGTGACGTCGGCGCCAAGCTCGTTAAGCTTCTTTGCCTGCGGATAAGCGATAGCCGTTCCCAGGCCTCCGCCTATAACCGCGTACTTTTTATTTCCGTCAAGCGGTGTCGGCTTTCCGAGCGGGCCGGCGAAATCCGAAAGATACTCGCCCGCTTCCATAGCGCCCAAATCCTTTGTGGTCTTTCCGACAATCTGAACAATTATTGTAATCGTGCCCTTTTCTCTGTCATATCCCTCAATCGTGAACGGCACGCGCTCGCCGTACTCGTCAATCCTTAAAATAATAAACTGCCCCGGCTCTGCCTTACGCGCGATAAGCGGAGCCTCAACCTCCATAAGAAATACCGTGGGATTAAGCATTTCCTTTCTCACTATTTTATAAGCCATAATCTCATTCACCTCATTATATTTTCGCCCGCCAAAAGCGGGGTCTTATTCTAAAGCCTTATGTTATTTTATCATATTATTGATAATTATTCAATAGGTAGATTATGATTTTTTAGCATATAAACCGTTTTTTTTGCAAAAAAAATCACCGTGACGACGCACAGTGATTTTTCTCGTTTCAATACCGCTAAGGACAAATTGCCGAAGCTGATTTGCGCTAAAGCAAGATTATTAACCCGAAAATAGATAAAACAAATCCTATAATTCCCAAAACTATACCGGCTGTGGCCATCCCGCTTTTGTTTCCCTGATTTTTAGCCATTGCGCCGAAAATTATGGCGAGAATACCCGCAATAACACCAACGCAGAAAAAGGAAACGATACCCAAAACCAACGAAGCGATGGCAAGTCCTCTGCCCGGTTCGGGCGCAATATTATTCATTTGCTGATTTTGCGGATATGTATTATAGCCCTGATTAAAATTTTGCGGAGCTCCGTTTGCCAGCATAGCGCCGCACCTCATACAAGCCCTTGCCCCGTCAGGGTTTTGCGCACCGCATTTATTACAAATCATATGATACCTCCTTAAAAATAAAATATATTTTTTATAGTTAAATTATAACATATATAAGCTTCTTTGTCAAGAAAAGTTGCGAATTACACCGAATAATGACAAAAAAACTATGGAAAGGTATAAAAGAGTATACAGAACCCGCGCGTTCATTATTACCGCAGTTTTCCGAAACATGCACAGTCCCGAAACCAATATCCATAAACACAGAAGAATAAACACCGCGGGGTTATAGAAAAAGGCTTCCCTTATATGTAACGACGCCATGGCAAGAAAAAGATGCGTCGTGCCGCAGCCGGGGCATAATAAACCCGTAATTTTGTGAAACATACACGGTATTGCAAAGCCGGACGCCTTTATAAAAATAATATATATTCCTCCCAAAATTATGATACCGGCATAAATTTTTAATATATTTCTTCTGTACGACATAAACCTTGCTCTCCTCCGTATTAACGGCGTCTGTTTTTTATATGTTTCTATCGGATAAATCTCAAAATCTGACGCTCCGAAGCATTTGTCAATGTTTTTTTAAGATGCTCGATAATCCTGATTTCAGACTCTTTGGGATCCCTGTCATACGCGGATAACACAAAATCCGCGCCGAACATTTTCTCCGGCGTGGAGTATTTGGCCACGCCCCATCCGTACTCGCGCCCGTACCTATCGCGCATATATTCAAAATCGGCGATACACAAAAACGTCTGCATCTGCAATCGCGTAATTACGGTATCAAAGCCCTTGTTTCCGTCCTTTCGATAGTTTAGCCGGCGCTTCAGCTCTTTAGACAGAATAACGCCGTGTTTTTCAATCTCGTCGTAAACATCCTTATCCTTGTAACGGGCATGCCCGTCCTCGTAAAACCCTTCAAAGTCGTACCCGTCGCGGCGGTAGTTTGCAAAATCGGGGATCCATTCGCGGCTTACAAATCCGGCTTTATTTCGAAACAGCTTACCGTACATACATTTTCCGCTTCCTGCAAGCTGTCCCTTCCACTCCCACGCTCCGTCCGTTTCACCCGAAAACCAGTATTTGGGCGCAATATTTTCCTCAATGGAAAAGCCTTGTATGTCATTTGCAAAGAACGGCAAAAAGCCGATTTCAGAAATGATTTCAAGAATATCGTCCGGACTGTTTATTGTTTTGAGTTTCACAAATATCACCTTCTAAATTTTTTCCTAAGCACAGTGCCGTTTCCGGAATTATCTTTTTCGTTCATAATACTATTTTACCACTTTTTTCTGCCAATAGCAATATAAAATTGAGTTTCCGCGCTCAATTCATTAAAAGGGCTTCACAAAAGCCGGACAATATGTTAAAATACAGGTATAAAATACTCTTTTAAAAGGGAAGTGCTTATACATGAAACGCAGCGTACCACCGGAGGAGGATATTATAAAAATCCTGCCCGGACACAACTATACAATAGTTCATAAGATTAACGACGCGCCGGACAGGCTTGAATTCAAGCTGCACAATCACGATGATATATACGAGATTGTGTTGCTCCATGACGGAGACTGCGAGTTTGTCGTTGAGGGCAACACCTACAAGGTCGAGCGGCGCGATATTATTTTCACGCGCCCGTTTGAGCTGCACCATATAATATGTCTTACCGACCGGACGTATGAGAGGACAATTCTATATTTAAAGGCGGATTTCTTCCGTGAGCACGATTGCGGAGAATTTCTCGATATATTTGAAAACCGCGAGCTGGGCACGGGCAATACGGTTTGCGCCGCGCTGTCTGATAACGAGCTGCAAAGCTGCATGGGGCGTATATTGAAATATTATAACAAAAGAGCCTACAAGGCGGCGGAAGGGGCTATATATGAGTTTCTGTATCTTTTAAACAACGCTAAATCTATAGAGGACAACCACTATGCGAAAAATGAGCGTATCCGCGATATAATAGTGTACATAAATAACAACCTGACGGAAAATTTGAAAATAGACGAAATATCCGCCAAATTCTTCATAGATAAATATTATCTGTGTAAAAGCTTCAAAAAAAATACCGGCTACACATTGAACCGGTATATTAATTATAAACGCATCCTCCTTGTTCAGGAGCTGCACAGGCAGGGACAGACTCTTTTGCAGGCGAGCCTTAACGCGGGTTTTAACAGCTATGCCCATTTCTATAAAACCTACGTAAAGCAGACCGGACAGCCCCCGAAATCCATGAATTAGCCCACGGGTATAATCTTTATATTTGATGAGTTTATCCCCGCGGTTGACGTTACGACATCCGTAAGCTTTACCACCTCATCATCCGTTAAGCCCTCGGATTTTACCGTCACTATCGCGGTGCCCTCATTTATGTACACGCATATATCCGCAAAACCCTTCGCCGCCGCCACGTTTTCAACATTGCTCTCAAGCTCAATATTCTGCGCGCACTGCACAAGCTTCTCGCCCGCTAACTTGCGCGTAGCCTCATCCACCGACTCGTCCTTTGACGCTGCCTTCAGCGCCTCCATAGCGGCAGCCCGCGCCGTTTCACGGTTCGACTTCGCATCGGCAAAGTATGCCGTATTCTCCATCGACGCGGCATCTCCTTCCGTATCCTTTTCCGCTTCTTTCTCCGCTTCCTCGCCGTCCTCGTCCTCCTCTGTCTCGTTATTGGAGGAAACCATTTCCGCCTCGCCCAGCATTTTGCCCGTCTGCACATAGCTGTCATTATCTTTAACCCTTACGGTATCCTGATATGACCAGTTAAGGTATCCCGCCAGACCAATAAGCACCACAAGCGACGCCGCTATTACTTCTTTCTTTTTCAATATCATCATCTCATCTCCATCTTTTTTTATTGCTTCCGTGTATACACGCATACATGGTTTGCCGACGCGCCCGTAACAGCCGACGCGGCCTCTTTGAGCGCCTGTCTTACCGTAGGATTTTCCGCGCCGTCGGCAATTACGATAACCCCCAACACCTCCGGATACACCTTATCACTGCCGAACATTCCGTCCTTTGCTCCGCCGGCGGTATATGTCATCATTACGGAAACCTCCCCCGCTCCATTAATCTGTGACAATATCTCACTAAGCCTTTCCTCCTCTCCGTAGTTGTCCGCCGCGGCGTCGGTTTTCTTATTAAACGACACCCCGCTCGACGCGGCAATAATTGCAATCCCAATTATTAATATTACAAGCATTAGACGATTATTCCTGCTTTTAAAAAACTTTTTGACATCCATCCCGCTTTTACCTCCCGCCGCGGTTTATCCTTACGCTTTTCGCGCCGTAAACCTCCCGCAGTCTTCCTATCGCGGCATTGTCTATACCGCCGCCGTAAACAGTGATACTGTTAACGCCCGAAATCTGCCCCGCGCTGTTAACGCTTACATCCGCCTCCGCGTCACATTCCGCGCCGAACTCCCGTTTAAGTCTATTCTTTACATCCTCGGCAATCCGGTGTTCAAGCTCTTTTTTGACCTCTGTTGCAAACCGCGTTTGTCCGTCGGCTTCATTTTGCTTCGTTTCATATTTAATGCCTTCAAATATATCCGTATTAAGCATGGCAAATATGGGGCGTCCTATACAGAGCGCCATAACCAGTCCGGTCACAACGCTTATATATTTCTGCCACTTTTCCGGCGACAGCATATTTACTGCCGCCGACATAACCGCGGCGGCGGCAATGATTACAATATACGCCCTCACTTTTCCGCTCCTTCCCTCAAATTCGCGTCCTATCCCGTAGCCCGCAATATTATACATATATTGACCAAAAACAACACGGCGGTGAGCACAACAACGCCGAACACCGAGGTTACCGCCTCGCTCATACTCCAAAGCATTCCCGATATGCGCTTGTCCGTTACCGGCTCCGTCACGGCAGAGCACAGCTTTAGCATAAGCTGCATAACTCCGAGCTTTATAACGGGAACAACGCATATGCTGCACATGATTATTATTCCCGAAACACCCACCGCGTTTTTTATGAGGCTCGCGGATGTGGTGACGGTGTCGAGCGTGTCGGATAGAAATCCGCCCACAACCGGAACCAGCGAGCCGACCGCAAATTTAATTGTCTTTGCGCTCACCGCGTCAAGCGACGATACGGAAAATCCGTAAATCGCGTTTATTCCCGTAAACAGAGTTATGACCAGCGCCATAAGCCAGCGCGTAACGGATTTTATAACCTTTATAAATCCCGATATACCGCCCTTTTCATTTATATTCCCCGCAACCGACAGAACCGCCGAAAAGGTTATAAGCGGCACAAGGCATTTTTCAATAACCAATGACACCACATATACCGCTGACGACAGAACCGGCTCGAACGCCGCCGCGCTCACCGATTTGCAGCAGGTGAAAAGGGATAAAATCAACACGGGCGTAAGCTTGTTCATAAACGACGTCATATGCGAAACGACCTCCGTGCCGTACGAAAGAGCGGTGCAAAAGCAGCTGAGCGCAAGCCCGCTTATGACGGAAAAAAAGGTTATAAAAGCGGCTCGTCCGCCCGAATTTTCGCCGAGCGCCGAATTTAACGTGCCCACCGTTGACGACAGCATAGCCATAACAAGTATGATTGCCGCCGTTTTTGAAAAGCTTTTAACCTCCGTAAACAACTCGTTTAATATATTGTTAAATATGTCAACGGGATTAAGCGAGAAGCCGCCGGACACAATCTCTCTTGCCGTGTCTGAAAACAAATCGTATCCTTCGATAGCCGGAATTGTCATATGCCGTTCACCACCCTTACGCACATTTCAAGAAGCGATTTCATTACGGGCAGAGTAAGCGCCAGAATGGCAATCTTCCCCGCCGCCTCCACTTTTGAAGCAATCGCGCCCTCGCCGCTGTCACGCAGAATTTCCGCGGCGAACTGGGCGATATACGCCATGCCCGCGGCTTTTATGCATATGATAAAATACCTTATATCAACGCCGCAGCCCTCAATCGCCGCCCTGAGCTCCGTAATAACTCCTGCAATATTTTCCGATACGCAAAATAGTATTACCGCCGACGCGGCGAGCATAATCAGCATTGCGAACTCCGGACGTTCCTTCCTTACCGTAATTGCGAGCAGGCCTCCCGCAAAGCCTATCCCGACAATTTTAATCAGCTCGTTCATAAATTGAATATCCTTTTTATAGAGTCAAAAAGCTCGCCTATGCGCTGGGTGAGAATAAATAGCACCACCACAAGTCCGGCAATGGTTATAAGCAGCGCCTGCTCGTCCCTTCCGGCTCTTGTAAGAAGCTGGTTTATTACGGCGACAACAATTCCCACCCCCGCTATCTGAAAAATTAAGTCTATATCCATTCCAAACCGTCAGCTCCTTTCAAACAAACGCTATAACGCATGCTATGCCCGTAAGAACGCCACACATACGATAGGTCCTTCCCATCCTCGCGTACTCATCTTCCGCTGCCGCAGCGCAAGCCGCCGTAAGCTCTCTCACTCTTGCTATAGCTTTTTGCTGTCCGCTCACGTCGCTCATTCCCAGATCCGTTCCGAGCGATTTTACAGCCGCTCCCGCCTCGCGGCTAAGCCCCGCCTCGCGCGAGGTCTTGTCCGCGGCGGCCTCCCATGCTCTCTTTATTCCGAGCCGCGGCATATCCTCTTTGCAGCTCTTATATATGCCACACAGCCTCCGCTCGTCCTTAAACCGTTCAAATATCCTGTCCAGCGTATTCTTACCAAAAGAAATCTCGGTTTCCAGAACCGTAAGCGAGGATATGAAGGCATTGAGAAAATCCCTGCTTTTCCTCAATCTGTCCGCCGCCGAAAACCCGTACATTATACATACCGCGCACACCATGAGCGCTCCGAACAGTCTAAACATTTTCCTTTATCTCCTCTATAGTGCCCGCCCCGCCGCGTCTTGAAAGCGTTACCACAACATCAAACAGACTCACAAGATTTTTTATACACCGCCTTTGCATAAGCTGTCCTATATCCCTGCCATGTATGGACGCCATCACAGCCACGCCGCTGTTCATAATATTTCTAACCGCCTCGGCGTCCTCCGCCGTGCCTATTTCGTCGGTTATGATTACCTCCGGCGACATGGAGCGCAGCAGCATAAGCATCGCCTGCGCCTTCGGGCAATTGTCGAGCACGGACGTCATATTCCCCAAATCAAACGGACTTTTCCCGTTATACATTGCCGCAAGCTCGCATCTCTCGTCGGCTATGGCGACACTATAGCCCTTATACGAAAGGCTCCTTGCCATATCCCGGAGCATTGTGGTTTTTCCCGCGCCGGGCGGCGAAACGATAAGCGCGCTCTTAAGCCCGTCCTTTGCAACCGCGCCTATGACCGGCTCCGCCGCGCCCTTCCTCTCATGCGCGAGCCTTATATTCACCGCCGAAATGTTTTTTATAAACTCAACCGTCCCGTTCTCCGTAACGGCAGTTCCGGCAAGCCCTACACGATGCCCGCCGTCAATTGTTATATAACCGCTGCGAATTTCATTCTGTACCGAATACAAGGATGATTTTGTTATTCTCTCTATAAGCTCCTCCATATGCCGCGCGGTTACCGTTACCGCGTTTATGACGTTATTTACAAGCACAGCCTTGCGCGAAAGGTAATATATTCCGTCGGAAAACCTCACCGCGAGAGGTTTGCCCGCTATGAGCCTAAGCTCCTCCGCCTCATCAAAATCAATGTTGAACATAAGCTTTCGTATATCCTGCGGCAGTATTTCCATGATTTCACGGCCGCGCGTTAATGACTCATTCATTGCAATGTACATCTCGTATCTCCTTTTCGTTACTATGTTTTATGGTTACAGCTTACCTGTACCGCTAAGCTAAAGCATACCTCGTAGCTTAACGGTAACGTTTTATGTTCTATTCTATTACGGTTTGTCCGAACTTAGAACTGTTTGCAAATTCAAAATTTATTATTGCTTTATCGCTAAAACTGTTGTATAATATATGCATAAACAAGGTAAAAAGGAGAAAATAATGGCAGGTTCAATATACGGAAAACTATTCAGAATAACCACATGGGGCGAGTCGCACGGCAGGGGCGTGGGCGTTGTAATAGACGGCTGTCCCGCCGGACTGGAGCTTTCAGAGGAGGACGTCCAGCAATTCCTCAACAGGCGCAGGCCCGGCCGGTCGAGGTTCGCCACTCCCAGAAAAGAGGACGACGCCGTGGAGATTTTATCGGGTGTGTTTGAGGGCAAAACCACCGGCACGCCGATTTCAATGGTTGTTTATAACAAAACTCAGCGCTCCGGCGATTACAGCGAAATAGCAAGCTATTACAGACCCGGACACGCCGATTTTACATTTGATGAAAAATACGGGTTCCGCGACTATCGCGGCGGCGGCCGCTCGTCGGGACGCGAGACAATAGGCCGCGTCGCCGCGGGCGCGGTCGCGGTAAAGCTGTTAAAATCGCTTGGTATAGAAATTCTGACATATACAAAGGCAATAGGCGCGTGTGAAATTGATTATGAAAAATTTAACAGAGATGAAATAGCAAATAACAGTCTGTACATGCCCGACGCGGAAGCGGCAGAAAAAGCGGCGGAGTTTATAACGGAAAAAATTAAAGAGCACGACTCGGTCGGCGGCATTGTCGAATGTGTAATAACCGGTATGCCCGCCGGTATAGGCGAGCCTGTGTTTGACAAGCTTAACGCAAATCTGGCAAAAGCTATTGTTTCAATAGGCGCCGTTAAGGGCTTTGAAATAGGCGACGGCATGGCGGTGGCAAAAGCGACCGGTTCACAGAATAATGACGCGTTCCGCATGAAGGACGGGCGTCCGCAAAAGATTACAAACCACTCCGGCGGCACGCTCGGCGGTATGAGCGACGGCTCGCCTATTATACTGCGCGCAGCCTTCAAGCCCACCCCGTCAATATCCGCAAATCAGCAGACGGTGAATAATTCCGGAGAGGATATTACCGTTTCGATAAAGGGCAGACATGACCCGATTATTGTTCCGAGGGCGGTTGTTGTGGTAGAGGCGATGGCGGCTCTTACGGTTGCCGACGCGATACTTGAAAACATGACCGCAAGACTTGATAAAATAATAGACTTTTACAGATAAAACACGGTAAATATAAAAAGGCCGTTTTGCCGTTTTACGGCGAGCGACCTTTTTGTATGCAAGACAATGCCCCCGCAATCATAAATTACGGGGGTATTTTTAATTAATCAACTATAATACGCTTAGCGCCCATGTAGGTGTCATCATAATATCCGTCCATGATGGTTGAATACTTGATTACATCGCCTGTTTTGGGGGAATGTATCATGGTACCGTTACCAACATACATACCTACATGTGACGGTGAGCTGCCCGAACCGAAGTATACCAAATCACCGGGCTTTAGCGAGTCTTTGTCTACAAACGTACCGTCGTTATCCCACTGCGTATAGGTTGTTCTTGTGAGATTATATCCGTTCTGACCGTATATATACTGCACAAATCCCGAACAGTCGAAACCGCTGGTCGTCGTGCCGCCCCATACATAAGGTGTTCCCACAAGACTGTCAGCAAGATCTATGATATTCTGAATAACCGGATTAGTGGATGTATATCCGCCGCTCTTTGCGCTTATATCCGTAGAGAGCACCGTCTTGTTGTTACGATAGTCGTAAGTAAAATCTACCGGTAGGCTGTATACCTCCGAACCGTCCGCAAATACCGCGCCGATAATCACAGAATAATCGCCGTTTGAAAGCTGCTTATTTGTAATTACCATACTGTTGGATGTTACATCCTTAAGAACCACCGCTTTTCCGTCCGCGTTCTTTATAATAACATGGTATGAAACGGCATTGTCCGTTCCTGTCCACTTCACGTCAAAGCTCTTATCGGAAATTACCGCATCGTGCTCCGGAAGAATAATCTGAGGCATAACATCATACGAATATGCCGCGTTGCCAAACTTTGCGTAAGACCTGTTAACGCTTACGATTGCCTGCTCTCTCGATGTAGGTTCGAGAGGCTCCAATGTGTAGTCCGTAACGCCCGTCATAAGCTCATAACTGAGCGCCGTGTTTACCGATGACATCGCCCACGCGCTGACTTCGCCGCCGTCAGTAAAAGCGTCGGTGTATGAAGTATTCGCTCCGTCCGCGATATTTAACGGCACCTCACTCGCCGTAAGTGTGCTGATAAGCATTTTAGCCATTTCTTCTCTGGTTACTTCGCGGTCCGGTGTGAATGTGTTATCATCGGTTCCGTTTACTATACCGTAATTATACGCCTGAGCGACCGCCACACTGTTTGTATCCGTAAACGGTGAGCCTGCCGGAACAGGAATATTCTCATTGGTAAGCTTTTTGTACAAATTCATTGCAAGTTCACAGAATTCCTCACGAGTGATGGAATCCTTTAGATTGTTCGATACAACCGAATATGAAACCAAGCCTGCTTCACTCGCCGACTGATAGCCCGATACCGCCCACGTGCTTAAATCCGCCGCAACGGCTGACGTACCGAGTACAGTTGCTAATGAAAATGCACTGAGAATCATTTTCTGTACGATTTTCATAAAGAATTAATCTCTCCTTTTCCCCTTCCGAAACCGGAAGGCAGCCTTCGGACTGTTCGTTACGCTTAAAAAACGTACTCCGAAGCAAACATTATCTAAAAACTTCGTGATACTTTCCTTTTATCTCTTGCTGATTTACTGAATAATCTTCATAGCTATATAACACCTTATGATAAGCATTATACCACCTTTGGCCATACTTGTCAAGTAAATTTACGAAAAAAATTACAGAATTGTTACAACGATGATTAAAAATTCGTAATATTTTGTTGAAAATAACGACATTTCTGGAAACAAATGTAAATAAGCTTGTTAAATATCCGAAAAAACGGCTTTGCCGCCGCAGCTTTGACGCTGCGGCGGCAATATTTTTGTTAACCTTGTGTATTATAGCTGTAATTCGGCGCTTCTTTTGTGATATAAATATCATGCGGATGCGACTCCTTAAGTCCCGCACCCGTAATTCTTATGAACTGACCTTTCTCCTGCAGGTCGGGAATGGTCGGTGTGCCGCAATAGCCCATACCGCTTCTCAATCCGCCGACAAGCTGAAATATCGTATCCGAAAGCGGGCCTTTATACGCAACGCGCCCCTCAACGCCTTCGGGAACAAGCTTCTTTGAGCCTGTCTGGAAATAGCGGTCCTTTGACCCCTTTTCCATAGCGGCAAGCGAGCCCATGCCGCGATATACCTTAAAGCGTCTGCCCTGATAGATTTCAAACTCGCCCGGAGCCTCGTCGCATCCCGCAAGAAGGCTGCCCATCATGATAACATCGGCGCCCGCCGCAACCGCCTTCACGCAGTCGCCGCTGTACTTTATGCCGCCGTCCGCTATAACCGGAATATCATACTTCTTTGCTACCTGGCACACGTCATATATAGCCGTAATCTGCGGAACGCCTATGCCCGCGACGACCCGCGTTGTGCAGATTGAGCCGGGGCCTATGCCCACCTTTATACAGTCCGCGCCCGCCTCAATAAGCGCCTGCGCCGCTTCGCCGGTCGCAATATTGCCGGCAATAACCTGGAGTTCGGGATATGTATCCTTGATTTCCTTAATCTTATTTATTATATTCTTCGAGTGGCCGTGAGCCGAGTCAAGGCATACCACGTCAACGCCCGCGTCCACAAGCGCTTGTACGCGCTCTATGCAGTCTGCGGTTACGCCCACCGCCGCGCCTACAAGCAGTCTGCCCTGCGCGTCACGCGCAGAATTGGGGTACTGCACGGCCTTTTCAATGTCCTTAATTGTAATAAGCCCCTTAAGATGTCTTTTTGCGTCAACTATAGGGAGCTTTTCCACCTTATACTTTGAAAGAATTTTCTGCGCCTTCATAAGATCGGTGCCCTCGGGCGCCGTTATAAGGTTATCGGTTGTCATTGCCTCCTCGATCTTCCTCGAAAAATCGGTTTCAAAGCGAAGATCGCGGTTCGTAATTATGCCTATAAGCACATTATCTTCATCGACAATGGGCACGCCCGAAATCTTGTAACGCCCCATAAGGTCATCCGCATCCTTTAGGGTATGCTCCTTTGTGAGGCTGAAAGGATTTGCTATAACACCGTTTTCAGAGCGCTTAACCTTATCAACCTCTGACGCCTGCTCATCTATTGTCATGTTCTTATGAATTATTCCGATGCCGCCTTCGCGCGCAATGGCAATAGCCATTTGTGATTCCGTAACAGTATCCATTGCGGAACTCATAAACGGTATGTTAAGTCTGATCTTATTCGTAAGCCTTGTGCCGAGATTTACCATGTTCGGCGTTACCTCCGACGCCTGGGGAATAAGCAGCACATCGTCAAATGTAAGACCTTCTTTTACAAACTTATCCATGCCCACTGCTCCTTTCTGTTTTACATTTTAAATAGCTATATGTTTACCCATTATTTTAACAAAAAAACAGAACTTTTTCAATAATTTTATCTTAAATTTTTCATCTTTATAAAATATTATCAATATACGCTTGTAAAGTTGAATTCATTGTAGCAAAATCACTAATTTTGAAAATTTCCGTCTTTATTGCCGCCGCGCTGCGCATACCTTTTATATACCATGCTATATGCTTTCGGGCCTCCTTAATGCCCCTGCCCTCGCCCTTTGCCGCAACGAGCATTTCCGTGTGCCTTAACGCTAATTCAAGTCTCTGTTCGGGCGTCGGCATCGTTCTCACCGCCCCTTCCCGCATAAGCTCGTCTATCTGCTTAAACAGCCACGGATTGCCCTTTGCGCCGCGCGCAACCATAATGGCGTCGCAGCCCGTGTACTCAAACATCGCCGCGGCGTCACGCGCCGAAAAAATATCGCCGTTTCCTATTACGGGTATTTTAAGCTCGGACTTTATCTTTTTCACAGCGTCCCAATCCGCGCGGCCGCTGTAAAATTCCCCTCGCGTTCTGCCGTGCACCGCTACCGCCGCCGCGCCGTTTTCCTCTAAAATATGCGCGCAAAGGAGCGAGTTGTCGCTGTCCCAGCCCTTGCGGATTTTCGCGGTTACGGGCACGGGTGACGCGTCCGATACCGCCCGCATGATCCGCCCCATTCTCTCCGGCGTCCGCATAAGCGCCGAGCCGTCGCCGTTATTTACAATCTTAGGCGCGGGACAGCCCATATTTATATCTATGACATCCGGCCCATACCGCATAACCTTCAAAACGACCTCCGCCATGATTTCAGGCTCGGAACCGAAAATCTGTATCGCGCACGGGCTTTCGCCCTCCACATCCATAAGCGCGGCTGTCTTTTTATCGTTATAGTGCAGTCCCTTGGCGCTTATCATCTCGCTGTAGACCATGCCCGCGCCGAAGCTGCGGCATATATTCCGATACGTCTTATCCGTTATGCCCGCCATGGGCGCGAGGAAAACATTGTTTTCTATATTAAAATTGCCGATTTTCACTTTATCACTCTTTCAAAGCTGATATATGTTAAATAAAAGGGCGGAAAATTTCCGCCCTGCCCGTTTATTCCTCCCAATAAGTAATTATGTCATACAACCTGCTGACTATGGTTATGGCCTGCTGCACGGACATATTTTCATTCGGATAGAACATTTTACTGTCGTCTACAGACATTATTTTCTTGTTCATAACCCATCTCACATAAAAGTCCGCCCACGGCGCAATCTGCCGGCTGTCCTCCGGTACTGTCTGGTATCTGGAATCTCCCACATACATAAACAGCCCCGCCGCGCGCGTTATGAACGCTGCCGCCTCCTGACGCGTTATATATCCGTCCGGATCAAATTCCGTATCGGATTTGCCGCTCACAATACCCAAAGCATACAGCTGGTCTATCGACTCGTCACGGCCGGCGCAATCCGAAAAGACCCCGGTGAGATAATAATTACCCGTCGCGTTCATATACGCGTCAAGATTTGCATAGTTGCCCGCGACCGTTATAAGGTTTGCGATAAGCTGCGACATACCCTCACGGGTTATGTCCCGCTCATATTTATCCGTGAACTCATACGGGACCAAATTCTTGGACGCGGCGGCTCTGACCTCATTGTTCGCCCATTCCTCCGACGGGAGCTTTAAAAAATCCCTCGCCGTCGCCGCAACCCATACGTCGCCGCCGTAAATGTCCTTGTCCGAATCGAAAAACTCGGACTCCAGATAGCGCAGCCGCGCGGTATCATCAGCGGATGGCATATAGCAGACATAATTATCCGCGCCGTATGTGCCTATTTGTATTCCGGAATTGTAAAAATAACTCACCCGTGTGCCGGACGCGGTACTAAGGTTTATACACGTGCCCCTGAACGGAGTGGGATTAATCTTTCGCCATACGGTCATATTCGCGGCGGTATCGTAAAACTCTCTTATCTGCTCCGCCGTTAAATTCGCGTATTCGTTACTGTCAGTATCACATATGGTCGCCGATGTGATTTCCGAAGCGTCAAACGCCGAAACAGCCTCCGCAAAGGTCATCGAAACAGGCAAATCAACCACATTATATGCCGAAGCGACGCCGCCGCAAAGCAGCGCGGCAGCGACCGCAATCGCCGTTATTCTTTTAAACATCAATACCACCTCAGGTCTGATACGGCTTTATAACAGCCCTGGTTCCGTCAGGAAGCTCTATGTAAAGCTCTATGTAATTTCTGTCGTTTTCGTCAAGATAACCGCCTATTATCTTAAATCTTTCAATCTGGTCGGAGCTGATTACGCCGGTATCGGTCACATCCTTATATGTGCCCGGCTTGTAATCGGATGTATATATTATATGATAGAGCATCTTATCGTCATATATCTTATAAAGATTTCTGTCATATATCGGCTCAAGAGTTGAAAACGCGCTCAAAGACAGTGTGTTCTCATCCGCGTTATCCATGCTCCTGTACTGATATATACCGCCCGTTACCATTATATCGACAAAGCATACCCCGTTTAAATCCGAGATAATATACCCCGTGCCGCTTATTAACAGCCTTGAAGCGTAGGGAACTTCAACGGGAACACCGTTGTTATTATTAATCACCTTAAGTATACCGTTGTCGTATCTGTAAAAATGAGCCGTCAGCGTATCGCCGTTTTCGCTTACGACAATTTCCTTTACGGAATCCTTGGTATTTATATCCGTAACGGCTATTGAGTACACGCTTGTAAGCGAGCCGAGACTTGCGGTGTAGTCCATGCCGTTAATCTTGAGAATGGGTGACGAAACCGCTGTTGTGTCGTTCGTACCGTTAAATTCCACCGTTTCCGCGACGCCGTCGCCGTCAAGGTCTATTGACTGCTCTATCTCGCTGTTGCTGAAAAGCTCGGCGGAGTCCTCAAGCACGCGGAACCCCGTTTTCAAAAAGGCAAACGCCCTGTACGGCTTACCCGTGGTGGAAAGAAGCACCATATTATGATGTCCGTCCCATGTTACGGAATAATCCATGGCCTCGGCAATGGCTCGAACCGGAATGAGTATGCGGTTATTCTCCATTATCGGCGGGGATTCAAGCTCAATACGCTCGCCGTTCTTATATATTGCCGTATCGCCGTACTTAATGGTTACGGTATATGCTCCGTTTACAATCTTTGCCGTCTCGGTATCGTTATCCCAGCTGACCTCCGCGCCCGCCTTTTCAAATACCGCTCGCACGGGCACCATTGTATAGCCCTCGCCTATGATAATCGGCTGCTGATCGAACTCGACCGCTTCATTGTCGACCTTTACTATTACCTCCTCGCCCTCCGCAAAAGCGTTTATCGCAAACACTGTACATACAGCGGCAAACGCGGTAAGAGCCGAAAATATTTTCTTTCCCTTCATACCAAAATCCCTTCCTCCTGTTTAAATGCTGTGCAATCAATCCAATATACAGTATTTCTCCATGTATGACTCCATTTTGGAAATCATATTATCATATTTACCCGACGCCTTCAGGTATTCATATATATCCGCAACCGTTACGATGGCGTGAACTCTTATACCGAAATCCTCGCCGACCTCCGTGATGGCTGTCTTACCGGGGGTGTTTCCCACCTCGCATCGATTTACGGAAATAAACATATCTCTTACCTTAACGTCCGCCGCGCCGGTAAGTACCGGCATCGTCTCGCGGATTGCCGTCCCGGCGGTTATTACGTCCTCGATGATAATGACCCTGTCGCCGTCCTGCGGCTTGTATCCTACAAGCGAGCCGCCCTCGCCGTGATCCTTTTCCTCCTTGCGGTTAAAGAAATACGGCTTATCTATCCCGTATTCATTATACAGCGCGGCAGCGCAGCCGGCGGCAAGCGGTATACCCTTATACGCCGGGCCGAACATACAGTCAAAACCGTCCCCGACCGATTCTTTCACAAGCGCCGCATAGAACCTGCCCAGCATAGCAATCTGTCTGCCGGTTTTATAGTTTCCGGTATTTACAAAGTACGGCGTGTTCCTTCCGCTCTTTGTTACAAAATCTCCGAAACGCAGCACGTCCGACTCCATCATAAATTCTATAAATTCCTTTTTGGCTTCCGTAAGCATGGCTGATCCTCCCTTAACCGCAATTAATGGCTATAGTTCACCTGTCCCGATATGTCAGGACATACTGCGCGTCCGGTTTTGGCAATTGCGCAGGCAACCGGCATAATAACGCGCAGTTATCACCTCATAGCTGAATGGTAACAACTAATGTTCTATGCTTATTATAGCATATGTTTTTGCTTTTGTAAACCATTATTTTTACGCAGAATAAAAGAGAGATACCAAAATGGTATCTCTCCTGCAATCTTAATATTATTCAGCGGCCGGCGCGTCCGCTGCTGCGTCATCCGCCGGAGCCGCATCCGCCGCGGAATCGCCGTCTGCCGGAGCCTCGTCCGCTGCGGAATCGCCGTCTGCCGGAGCCTTATCATCTCCCGAATCGTCAGCCGGTTCATTCGCCTGCTTCTGCTGCTCCTCATACATTTCTTTTCTCTTGTTGTCAACCTTATTTCTTATGTCTTTCCAGACCGTATCGCCTGTAACTTCCTCGCCGAGCCCGTAATAGGACCTGAACGATTCCATGTTTTCATCGCCCACATAAAGGGAAAGCTTTGTTGTGTCAAGAGCGTCGCCCCATGTGGTCGTCTCGGTTATGCTATCATCCCAGCCGAGAAGCTCCTTTAGCTGGTCGAGCGAGTAACCGTTCCGCTCCGCATACTTTCCTACCGGGATATTATATTCGGCAGCGTTCTCAGGCGTATCCTCCGGCATATCCGCCGGAAGTCCAAATATTTCAAGGAATTCATCATATTCCATACCCTGCTGGTCCGCAACCTCGCCTATTGTTTGGCCTGTAATATCAACATAATCCTTAGTATACGGATTTTTTAAATGCAGCTTGCCCGTCGCGAACAAAACGGCTACGGCTGCGGCTATAACGATTACGCCCGCCACAATGATTATAAGAAGATTTTTTAACGACTGTTTGCCGCCCTCTTCTTCTGTTCCATCCTTCGCGGTTTCGCCTTCAAGACCTTCTGTTGCCTCCGCCGCTTCGTCGGCTATAGTGTTTCCATCTGCCTCCGTCGCTTCCGCGTCCTCGGCACTTTCTGCCGTCTCCGTCGCTTCGGTGGGTTCGGTAACTTCCTCCGTTCCGTCCGCTTCCGCTGTCTCTGTCACGGTCTCGTCAGTTTCCGCCATCGTCTCTTCCGCGGCTTCGGTAACCTCCTCCGTTCCGTTCACTTCCGCTGTCTCTGTCGCGGCTTCGTTAGCTTCCGCCGCCTCCGGCGCTTCTTCTACCTCCGCGCCCTCATTCTTTACATTCTCTTCTTCGTTTGCCATGAGATAATACTTCCTTTCAGCAATTATTCGTCAGAGCCGGCATCCGCCGTGTCCGCCTGCTCCGTCTCTGTATCGGCTTCCGTATCCGATTGCGTATCGGCTTCCGCGTCCTGCTCCGTATCAACGTCGGCGTCGGCGCTTTCCGTGGCCTGCTCCGCCTGCTGTTGCTGTAAGTACGTCACATACGCGGATTTAACATTGGAATCTTTTGAGTCCATTGTCACGTCGTCTCCGAGTCCCGCCGCCGCTTTAAACTCATTAAACGTATCCTCGGTAAACGCCGTGCCGTTATACTTTGCAAAGTTACCTATTGTCATCTTATCATACATATTAGCCTCAGCGTCGCTGCCGGCGAGGCCGCTGTCGGTAAGACCGTAGGTTTTAAGGAACTCGTCTACCTCCATACCCATAGAATCCGCTCTTTCCTCAATAGTAGCCGCTCCGCTTGCGAGCTTCTCCTGCATTGCCGCCGCTCTTTTTTCCTTAATTCCGTCAGCTACGGTTCCGTATACGGCATATACGCCCAACGCGAAAACCACAACTATTATCGCTACCATCGCAAAGGTGAAGCCTTTGCCTGAGTGATTTGATGAATACTTTCTCGCCATCACTTGTTCTCCTTTCCTTATCTTATGCAATCCGTAACACGGGCTGCGTCCTGAGCACGTAAGGTTTTTTACAATCCGAAAGCCACCGCGTAACGGTGGCTCTCAGACTCCGCCCGTGCTAACACAAACAATATAATATCACGAACTGAAAGAAAAATCAATATAAACTTGTAAATAATTTATTAAAAATTATTGATTTTTACGTTTTGCTACAAGACCTTGTATCTTCTGAACCGGATCGAGAAGATGTGAAATCGTCTCGTCATGGTTCAGGGTATTTATAAGAAGCGAAACGTATTTTGACATATCCACCTCATAATACCAGTCCCGCTCTGCGAGACCGGGATTTCTGTAGATAAGGTTTGTTGTGAACACCTTGTCTATTATCCCGTTCTCATACGCCTTATCAAACACCTCCAGACCGCTTACAAAAAGGCCGAAGGACGCGAACGCAAATATTCTCTTTGCGCCCTTATTTTTAAGCTTCGTCGCCACGTCTATAATCGACTCTCCGGAAGCGATCATGTCGTCCACTATGATTACATCCTTGCCACTGACCTTGCGGCCGAGATATTCATGGGCTACAATCGGATTTTTTCCGTGTTCAATCCGCGAATAGTCACGGCGCTTATAGAACATACCCAAATCAAGCTGGAGCACCGATGAATAGTACATACATCTCGCCATGCCGCCCTCGTCGGGGGATATAACTATTGTGTCGAACTTGTTAAACTTAACATCGGGCACGGCTCGTGAAAGCGCCTTAATCATCTGATATGTGGGCTGAATATCGTCAAAGCCCGAAAGCGGAATAGCGTTTGAAATGCGCGGGTCGTGCGCGTCAAACGTAAGAATATTCGTAACGCCCATCTGCGCAAGCTCCTGGAGCATGAGCGCGGCGTCGAGCGATTCGCGCCCGCTTCTTCTGTGCTGTCTGCCCTCGTAGAGCATCGTCATTACAACCGTTATGCGGCGCGCCTTGCCGCCCATTGCCGCTATTATGCGCTTTAAATCCTGATAGTGGTCGTCAGGACTCATGTGGTTTTCATAACCGTACATTTTATATGTAACCCCGTGATTGAAGCAGTCACATATGATATACACGTCATGGCCTCTTACCGTTTCATCAATAATACCCTTTCCCTCGCCTGTGCCGAATCTCGGACAAGTCACGTGCGCCACATAGGTGTCGGTATCGCCCGCGTCGATATCCTTGCGCATATCCTTGAGGTAGCTGTCAATACGTGCCGTGAATTTTTCACAACCCTTCATGCTTATAACCGTCAGCTTGCCCACGGTAGGCATAGCGTCGGTCGTCACGTCCTGAAATGAATTGGTCATTGTTATTCTCCTTCTTGTCTGGAAGCGCGGTTTTGTTACAAAATATATGAATATTTGCAAGCCGGTTGCACCGGTTTTACAACTCACTAAAATTATAACATCTTTTTTCCTTTTTTTCAATCGTTATATCCGAACATTTTCGTATATATTTCGACATTCATATTCGTGAAAATAGCCTAAATCCACCCAAACAAAAGAGGACACATCTCTGTGTCCCCCGCGATTATCCTTCCATGTGTTTTCCGAGAAATCCCGCCGCGGTCTCGGCAAGCTTCTCCTCCACCTCCGAGCCGTGCTCTCCGTCTTTCATGACAAACACCACGGAACCTATCGTATCGCCCTCCGAAATAATGGGCACGACAACTCCCGCGTTATACTTATCGTTACCGTCCGCGATAGATACGACTCTGCCCGACTCGTAGCTTACTGTGGCCTTATCGTTCATAAGGTTATCGAGCTCGTGTGATACTCTCTTTTCAATAAGCTCCTTCTTCGGCACTCCCGATACCGCTATTACATTGTCGCGGTCGGTTATGCACGCCCCGTGTCCGCTCGCTTTCGCAAGCGTTTCGACATAGTTTTCGGCAAAATCGCCAAGCTCGCCAATCGGTGAATATTTCTTAAAAATAACCTCGCCGTCCTTTTCGGTAAATATCTCCAGCGGGTCTCCCTCGCGTATACGCATTGTGCGTCTTATTTCCTTTGGTATTACCACCCTTCCCAAATCGTCTATTCTTCTGACAATTCCGGTTGCCTTCATAGTTTATTCCTCCTTGTATAATAAGCTTTTGTTTGTTGCCTTGTTATGATTTTATTATGCGACAAGGTTTTTCTTTTATACGGATATTTTTCAACAGTTATTAATTGGCAAAAAAATAAAATTTTTCTTCAAATCGCTTTATTTTTTCCGTGGTTTGTAGTATAATAGATATATTCCGGGGAGGGATGTAAATGGAATACAATATAGATTACCTACAGCTGCTAAAGGAGCAGTATCCGAACATTCAATCGGCTTGCGCCGAAATTATATCGCTCGAATCGCATATGAAGCTGCCCAAGCTCACGGAGCATTTCATGAGCGATATTCACGGCGAATACGAATCGTTTCTTCATATTCTGCGCAACGCTTCCGGCGTTATTAAAGAAAAAATAGACACGGTGTTTGAGCGCACGCTTTCGGAAAAGGAACGCGATATACTTTCCACAATAATATATTATCCCGAAAACAAGCTCGATCTTATAAAAAAATCAATCACGGATATCGACGACTGGTACAAAATAACGCTCTACCGCCTTATCGAGGTGTGCAGACTCGTGGCGTCAAAATACACGCGCTCGAGCATACGCGAGCTGCTGCCGGAAAAGTTCGGCGGCATTATCGACGAGCTGCTGCACGCCGATACCGACTTTGGTTCGGATAAGGAAATGTATTACAGTCAGAGCATTTTATCAATCGTCGAGCTTGGTCAGGCCGACGCGTTTATAGTGGAAATCGCGCATCTTATTCAGAACCTCGCAATCGGCAGGCTCCATATTATAGGCGATATTTTTGACAGAGGCCCGCGCGCGGACATTATCCTTGACCGGCTTATGAGCTACCACAGCGTAGACATACAATGGGGAAACCATGATGTGGAATGGATGGGCGCGGCGGCCGGCAATCTCGCCTGTATCGCGAACGTAATAGCAATCTCAACGAAATACTGTAATTTCGACTGTATCGAGGACGGCTACGGCATAAATCTCCGCCCGCTTACAGTATTCGCGCTCGGCACATACGCCGACGACCCGTGTACCTGCTTTATTCCGAGAAACCCCAATTCGGTAAACATAAACAAGGAGGATGAAGCGTTCTGGGCAAAGCTGCACAAGGCCATTTCAATCATACGCTTCAAGCTCGAAGGACAGATCATCCAGCGCCATCCGGAGTTCCTTATGGAAAATCATCTTATGCTCGATAAGATAAATTACAAGGATGGCACGATAACCATAGACGGGAAAACCCACAAGCTGCTCGACGATAACTTCCCCACCGTCATACCCGAAATGCCCTATCTGCTGACGCAGGACGAAAAGGATCTTATGGACTCGCTCCGCTCCTCGTTTATGCATTCGGAAAAGCTTCAGCGGCATGTCAGGTTTATGTATAAAAAGGGCGCGATGTACCTTGTTTCCAATAACAATGTGCTCTACCACGGCTGTATTCCCATGACGGACGACGGCGAATTTGCCGAATATGAAATAGCGGGGCGAACCGTCAAGGGCAAGGCGCTTATGGACAGAGCCGAGCAGATTGCGAGAATAGGCTACTTCGGGCATCCCGGAAGTGAGGAAAAGCGCTACGGTGAGGATTTCCTTTGGTATCTGTGGTGCGGAATAGGCTCTCCCGTATACGGCAAGAACAAAATGACGTCATTTGAGCGGTACTTTATCGAGGATGAAAGCGCGTGGACGGAGATAAAGGACCCGTACTATCATCTGGTGGAGGATACGGAAATATGCGAAAAAATCCTGCGTGAATTCGGAGTTGACCCGTCAACCTTCTCCCATATAATAAACGGACATGTGCCGGTTAAGCTGAAAAAGGGCGAAAGTCCGGTTAAGGCCGGAGGCAAGCTTCTTGTTATCGACGGCGGACTTTCAAAGGCGTACCAAAAGCAGACCGGTATCGCCGGCTATACGCTGCTTTTTAACTCGCACGGTCTGTCCCTCTCCCAGCACGACGCGTTCGAATCAATACGCTCCGCCGTAACAAAGGATATAGATATAAAATCATCGCTTGACGTAATCGACATGGCTCCGCAGCGGCTGCTTGTGGAGGATACGGATCACGGCAAACGCATACAGAAAAAAATAGATGCTTTACGCGCGCTTGTAGACGCGTTCAGAAAGGGGTTAGTTAAATGATAAACAGCTATATTAACGAACCGTTGGAAATAAACCTTAACGCTCCCAACGGCAATTACGAGGTGACGGTTAACTTAAAAGCGCATTGCGATACCGTTTTTACGATTTATTCACAGCACAGAAACTTTGTGATACGCGACCGGCAAATAAAGTCGGGCGAGGAATTTACGGCTGTGTTTACCGTAAACGTCTGCGACCGCCACTTTGACGGCGCAAAATATGAGCGTGTGCCCGGAATAAAAATTCAAATTCTGACAGACGGCGACATAACCGCGACAGCGGCGGCGTCGCCGATAAAGGTGCCCGTCCTCTATATCTGCGGCGATTCAACCGTAGCGGATCAGCCCTCGGAATATCCGTATGAGCCATCGGCGACCTTCTGCGGCTGGGGACAGGCATTCTCGCAGCTCACAACAACGGAGCTTGCCGTGTCCAACCACGCGCAAAGCGGCTCATGCACGAAAGCGTTTATGGCGACAAACCTTACAGCGTTTGAGAACAAGCTCTCCGAAGGTGATTTTATGGTGATTGAATTCGGCCATAACGACCAGAAAATTCCCGAACTTGACGCTTCGGGCGGCTATAGGAGGAATATTATACGGCTTGCGGATATTGCCCGCGCCCACGGCGCGGAGCCGATTATATGCTCGCCCATAAACAGAATTATATTTGAGGAGAACGGGAAACTCTTAAATCTTCTCGGCGCCTACCGCAACGCGTGTATGGAAGCGGCGGCGGAGACAGGCTGTACCTTTATTGATTTGTGGAAACGCACCACGGATTATTTTGAGACTGCCGGGCCGGTAAAGTCGCCGGCGTTCTTCCGCCATAAAGGAGACGAGCGCGACTATACCCATACAAACGATATGGGCGGTGAACTGGTCGCAAAGTTCTTTGCGCAGGAAATGCTAAGGCTTAACGGCCCGATTGCAAAATACATAAATGCCGAGCTTACAAAAGTCGAACAGGTTTTTGCGGACCCCGGCGACAAGCTTCAAAGCAGCGAGGCGGTAGACCACATAAGGACCGTGGGACTTGTAAATGTTCCGGAGGATTTCGACGCGGATATTACAGGATTGCAGATATGACAATACGACCCCATGCGGCAATGCCGCATGGGGTTGTATTACTGATATAAAGCTTTTTTATAAAACGAGCTTACGGCTGCTTTCCGATGTATGCGAGTATACCGCCGTCAACATAGAGAATGTGACCGTTCACCGCGTTTGAAGCGTCCGATGCAAGGAATACCGCCGGGCCGCCCAGCTCGTCGGGGTTGAGCCATCTGCCCGCAGGTGTTCTTGCGCAGATGAACGAATCGAACGGATGCTGCGAGCCGTCCTCCTGCTTCTCGCGAAGCGGAGCTGTCTGCGGTGTAGCAATGTATCCGGGGCCTATGCCGTTGCACTGGATATTGTACTGACCGTACTCGGCGCAGATGTTTCTTGTGAGCATCTTAAGGCCGCCCTTAGCCGCCGCGTATGCCGAAACCGTCTCACGGCCAAGCTCTGACATCATTGAACAGATGTTAATAATCTTACCGTGCCCCTTCTCTATCATGCCCGGAATAACCGCCTTTGAAACTATGAACGGGCCGTTTAAGTCAATATCAACTACCTTTCTGAACTGTGCCGCCGTCATGTCGCACATCGGTATTCTCATGATAATACCCGCGTTGTTAACGAGAATGTCGATCACGCCGACCTCATCCTTGATCTGCGCTACCATAGCGTTAACCGCGTCCTCGTCCGTTACGTCGCAAACATAACCGTGAGCCGGTATGCCCGCCTCCTTGTAGTTGGCAAGTCCTCTGTCAACCGCCTCTTGGTTTATGTCGTTAAATACGATTGTAGCGCCCGCGGCAGCGAATGCCGATGCGATACCAAATCCGATGCCGTATGAAGCACCTGTTACGAGAGCAATCTTGCCCTCAAGGCTAAATGCGTTTGCCATTTTGTTTTCCTCCTGTTTATATATTTAATATTAAATATTAACTTGTTTAATTACACTAAGGGCGTCGGGCGGTAAATCAGATGCGCGAAATTGCCCTCGATATCTCTGAACCAATATGTCTTAAGTCCCTTCGCGTTCTCCGAAACGTCATGAACCTCCGTTACACGCTCGTCCGCTTTAAGCACCGGAACAATTTCATCAAATGCCTCCGAAGTAACTCCGAACGCTATATGACGTATGCCCGCCGATTTCTCGACATCCTCCGGCTTGTCGGCCTGCGCCGAAACGAACTCGATCATGCTGCCGTCCTCAAACTGTAGGAAATATGTGCCCTTGCCGTTGTCATAAACAACCTTGCCGCCGAAAACCTTCATATACCAGTCCTTCAGCGCGGCGGTGTCATATGAAACGATCGCGACATGCTCTATACCTGTAATTGCCATAGTAACTCCCTCCTTGATAATATTTAAATCTGTTACAATCTTATTCAATTATACCATATTAAAAGACTTTTTGCAAGATGTGTTTGTCAATTTTATAGTATTTTACCAAATATTTTTGCTTGAAAAAGGAGCTGCCCGAGCAGCTCCCCATATAGGTGTTTCACTTTATAATATTCCCCGCGGCGTCCTCCGCTGCCTCCGCGCTGACGTTTGCCTCCAGAACCGTTACCGCCTGCTTAGCCAGGCTTATAAGCATTTTCTTCTGCCCCTCGCTGTTGCCCGAACCGGCGCTTATTCTTATATAGCAGCCTCTGTCGTAGACATGTATGAACGGGTACGCGATATAGCAGTCCTCGCCTATACCTGACACAAACTCCATATCGCTTCTGTGAACACGAGTGTTTTCATAGTCATTCCATACCTGGGTGGTCGTGAGAGAATCCGAAAACTGTTCAATTCTTACCGAAACAGGATCCGCCGCGCCCAGGGTTTGCGGCACATAAGTTACGCTTCTCGCGCTTCCGTCATTAACAACGCTGTCCTCTGTCATACCGAGCTTAACGCCCGCTGCCGACGACGCCGCCTCCGCGGTTATAAGCGTGTCCGGACCTATAACCGCCACATCCTTTGTCGCCTTTGTTCCGCCGCCTCCGCATGACGCCGCCAAAAGCGTCATGCTAATACAAACAAAAATTGATAAAAGCTTCTTCATCTTCATTTCTCCGGTATTAATAATTATTTTTTAAGCGCTATTGCAGCTTTAGCCTGCGCTGCCATGTTCTCGGCGGTTAAACCGTACTCGACGAAAAGCTCCGCCGGCTTACCGCTCTTACCGTAACGGTCGGTGCCGATAATCTTTACCGGACACGGAGCGTTGGCGCATACAACCTCCGTTACGGCGCTGCCGAGACCGCCCATTATGTAGTGCTCCTCCGCCGTGACTATCGCGCCGGTTTCCTCTGCCGCCTTTGTGATAATCTCCTCGTCAATCGGCTTTATTGTGTGGATATTAACCACTCTCGCGTCAATACCCTCCGCCGCAAGCATATCCGCCGCCTTTAGAGCTTCCTGAACCATGAGTCCCGTAGCGATAATGGTTACGTCCTTACCGTCCCTAAGCTGCACGCCCTTGCCAAGCTCAAACTTGTAGTCCGTCGGATTTACGTCCTCTACAGCAAGTCTGCCGAACCGCATATAAACCGGTCCGTCATGCTCTATTGCCGCCTTAACGGCGAGCTGAGCTTCTATATCGTCCGCCGGGTTAATAATAACCATGCCCGGAATTGTCCGCATAAGCGCGATGTCCTCAAGACACTGGTGCGACGCGCCATCCTCGCCCACCGAGATACCCGCGTGCGTTGCGCCGATCTTGACGTTGAGCTGCGGATAACCGATTGAGTTTCTTATCTGCTCAAACGAGCGTCCCGCAGCGAACATTGCGAATGTCGAAGCGAACGCAATTTTGCCGCATGTCGCAAGACCTGCCGCAACACACATCATATCCGCCTCCGCAATGCCGCAGTTTATAAATCTTTCGGGATAAGCCTTTTTAAACATATCCGTCTTTGTTGACTTGGAAAGGTCCGCGTCGAGAACGACTATGTTCTCGTCCGCGCCGTACTTCACAAGCGCGTTACCGTATGATACTCTCGTTGCCTGCTTTCCCATTATAAACTCGCCTCCAATTCCGAAATTCTATCTTCAAGCTCCGCTATAGCCATATTGTACTGCTCCTCGTTCGGGGCTGTGCCGTGCCATGCCGCCTGATTTTCCATAAATGATACATTCTTGCCCTTAACCGATTTCATAATAACGGCTGTCGGCTTGCCCTTGCATGCCTTTGCCTCGTTTACCGCTCTTTCAAGATCGTTATAGTCATGCGCGTCGGCAATCACCACATTCCAGCCGAACGCCTCGAACTTCTTATCAATGGGAGTCGGGTTCATAACCTTTGTTATATCGCCGTCGATCTGAAGTCCGTTATTATCGATAAAAATTGTGAGGTTGTCCAGCTTGTAGTGCGGCGCGAACATTGCCTGTTCCCATACCTGACCTTCTTCCAGCTCTCCGTCGCCGAGTATCGAGTAAACTCTGTAATCCTTCCTGTCAAGCTTTGCGGCAAGCGCCATTCCCCCCGCTACGCACACGCCCTGACCGAGCGAGCCGGTGGACATATCAACGCCCGGGACCTTCTTCATGTCCGGATGTCCCTGGAGATAGCTGTTAATACTTCTGAACGTCTTGCAATCCTCAACCGGGAAAAAGCCTCTTTCTGCAAGCGTGCCGTAAAGGGCGGGAGCCGTATGCCCCTTTGAAAGGACAAAGCGGTCGCGATCGGGATTTTGCGGATTTTTCGGATCCACATTCATGACCTCAAAATAAAGATATGTAAGCACGTCCGCGATTGAAAGAGAACCGCCCGGATGGCCTGCCTGTGCCGTGTACACGCCTTCGAGAGCGTGTTCGCGGACTCTGTTTGCGATGATAGCTAATTCTGTAGCTCTTTTTGCATCCATTTTCTGTTTCCTCCTTGGAATTATATAATAGCTGTCCCCGCTCCTTGGAGCAGGGTTATTGATAACATTATTCCGCCGCGTCATATACGAGCTTTAAAAGCTCCTCCATACGCTCCGACCTGCCGTTTACATACAGCCAGCCCAGCAGCGCCTCAAACCCCGTCGCGCGGCGATATTCGCCTACGTCGGCATTTTTCGGAACGGTATATGACTTTGTGTTCCTGCCGCGCTTGTACGCGGCAAGCTCCTGTTCGTCAAGCAGCGGCTCGATTAATTTTACCGCCTCGCTCTGCCCGTGCGCGCAAACGAGCCTGCTCGCGCTCACGTGCAGCTTATTCGCGCTCATGCCGCCATGCTCGGCGACAAGCCTCGAACGCACGTACAAATCGTTTAGGGTGTCGCCTATAAACGCCAGAACGAGCGCGTTGTATTCATTCGGCTTTTTATCAAAGACCATTCCCAAATCTATCATTTGGCAAAGCTCCATTTAACGCCGTCTTTTGTATCCTTCAAAACAATATTCATTGCCTTTAACTCGTCACGGATAGCGTCCGCCGTCGCCCAGTCCTTCGCGGCTCTCGCCTCGCTTCGCTTATTTATAAGCTCTCTCACCTTTTCGTCAAGCGGCTGTTTCGTTTCCTTTACAAACAGGCCCAGCACGCCGCCCAGTTCGCGGATAAGCGAGAGCGCAAGCTCCGCCGCTGCCCTGCCCGTCTCGGCCGTTATCTCCGTATTGGCAAGATATACAAGGTCAAATATCACCGAAATCGCGTCCGCCGTGTTCAAATCGTCATCCATTGCCGCCTTAAACCTGTCGCGGCAGCCGCGAAGTCTTTCGCAAAGCTCCGGCGCGCAGTCCTTATCCTCGGCATTGCCGATAATAAATTCGAGATTTTCTATACAGGTGTATACTCTCTCAACCGCCGATTTTGCCTGTTCCATAAGAGTATCCGCAAAATTGATCGGGCTTCTGTAATGCGCCGACAACATAAAGAAGCGTATGATCTCGCCGTCGTATTCCTTTAAAATATCGCGCACGGTGAAGAAATTCCCAAGCGATTTGCTCATCTTCTTACCGTCTATGTTTATATAGCCGTTATGCATCCAATAATTTGCGAACGGCTTGCAGTTGGCACATTCGCTCTGCGCAATCTCGTTTTCGTGGTGCGGGAAAATCAAATCCTGACCGCCCGAATGAATATCTATGGTTTCGCCGAGGTACTTGTTCGCCATCGCCGAGCACTCTATATGCCAGCCCGGACGTCCCTCGCCCCACGGGCTGTTCCATGACGGCTCGCCCTCCTTTTTCGCCTTCCACAGCGCGAAATCCATCGGGTCGTTCTTATGCTCGTTCACGTCTATTCTCGCGCCCGCTTCAAGCTCCTCCAACGGCTGCTTTGAAAGCTTGCCGTACTCCTTAAACCGCTTTGTCGCAAAATAAACATTACCGTCAACATTATACGCGTAGCCGTTATCCTCCAGCTTTTTCACAATATCTATTATCGCGTCTATATTCTCCGTGGCCTTAGGGTGGATCGTGGCCGCGCGCACGCCTATCGCGCGCGCGTCCTTAAAATATTCTTCTATAAATCTTTTTCCAAGCTCCCCTACCGTAATGCCCTCGTCATTTGCGCGCTTAATCATCTTATCGTCTATATCCGTAAAATTCTGGACAAAGGTTACCTTGTATCCGATATATTCAAGATACCGGCGCATTGTGTCGAATATAATAAACGGCCGCGCGTTGCCTATATGGAAATAATCATAAACGGTGGGACCGCATGAGTACATCTTTACATTGTCCTTATCCATGGGAACAAATTCTTCTTTTTTCCTTGTTAAGGTATTATATATCTTCATTATGTCTTTCCTCTTAATTTAAACAATATCATACTGATTTTAATTATATCATCTAACCCTCAAAAAAACAACCATTTTGTAAAAAAAATTTAAAATTATCCTCTTTTCGGATAATTTCATAAATTTACGGTCAAAACGACAAATTTATTTTACAAATATACTTGAAAACCGTGTTAGTATGTGCTAAAATATATTCAACAGAACAATTGTGATTGCGTTTAAATAACGCGTGTTGCATACGGAAAGGAGTGTTACGGAATGAAATTACTGGAATCGGGCGAGATGTATCTTGAAACCATACTGGTGCTTAAAAACAAGTACGGCTATGTGCGTTCAATAGATATTGCGCATGAAATGAATTTTTCCAAGCCGAGCGTGTCCCGCGCCGTAGCTCTCTTAAAAGAGGACGGATATATCGTAAACGATCCGCACGGAATGATAGTGCTTACAGAGAAGGGAACAGAGATTGCCGAGAAGATATACGACCGACACAAGACGCTTACAAAATATCTTGTATGGCTCGGCGTAAGCGAGGAAACGGCGCAGAACGACGCCTGCCGCATCGAGCATGTTATAAGTCAGGAAAGCTTTGACAAGATAAAGCAGCAGCTTCCCGAATCATTGAGATAACCTTTCGGCTCCGCACAAAAAAGGCCGTCCCGACACGGACGGCCTTTTTCATGTGCTTTTATGGTGCTGCTGGCCGGGGTCGAACCGGCACGCTCTTTCGAGCATGGGATTTTAAGTCCCAGGCGTCTGCCTATTCCGCCACAGCAGCATACTCACAACAAAGTACATTATACACTGTTTTTTTCCCTTTGTCAATGTTTTTTTCAGAAAAAACATGTGTATCGAATTCTTTGACGCTGTTAACCGAGCTTAGTAATAAATGAACTGTTTTCATAACTTGCAGCCTCCTTTATTTATCAACGCCTCGATTTCCGCCCTTTCCGGCATCACCTTAAGCGCGCCCTTTTTCGTCGTGATAAGCGACGCTCCGGCGTTGGCGAATATAAGCAG
>CANRAG010000014.1 GCA_947628515.1 uncultured Clostridia bacterium
TGTCCCAGAGCGCGCAATTTCCCATAATGTTTTGCGCGCGGCGGGACGGCCTGTTCCGCAGAGGGCTTCGCGATACAGTCTCAATGCATAATGCGATACAGTGCCAATGTAGAATAAGCGAAAATTTATATAATTTTAATTCAAAAATAAAAATAAGGCTTGCATAGATATTGACATTTAAAGGTAGATGATATATAATATCATTGTCTTGATATTTTTTATTCATTTTATGTTTTTCAAAAGATGATTTCAAAGAGTATTTATATTTTTTAAAGGAGAATTTTTTTAATGTATGATTTTGAACAGTTAAACAGCAAGACAAAGGATCAGCTAAAGGAGATTGCAGCCGAAAAAAATATTCCAAGGCTTTCAACAATGAAAAAACTGGAAATTATTAACGCTATACTTGACGCTGACAGAACCTTTGTACCGGAAAAGGCTGTTGTTCCGGCGGAATTGGAGGAACAAAGCACAAAACCGACCGCCAAGCAGGAGAAAAAGAAACGCGTCAGACCGACGGACGTAATCGAAAAAACAGGAGTTCTTGAAGTTAAACCGGAAGGGTACGGTTTTCTTAGATTTGAAAATTACGCATCATCAAAGGAGGATATTTTTGTCTCTCCGCAGCAGATAAAGAGATTTAATTTAAAAACGGGCGATGAGATAACCGGAGATTGCAGAATTATTGATGATGATGAAAAGTCCTCGCCGTTGCTTTTTGTGAAGAAAATCAACGGCGATCCGCTTGAGATAGCGCTTAAACGTCAGCCGTTTGAAAAACTGGTCCCCGTATTTCCGATTGAGAGAATAACGCTTGAAACGGATAAAAATACTTATTCAACAAGAATTATAGACATAATTTCGCCCATAGGCAAGGGACAGCGCGGAATGATAGTAGCGCCGCCAAAAGCGGGTAAAACAACCATTATAAAGAACATAGCGCAGGCGGTAAGAAAGAACAATCCGGATATTAAGCTTATTATTTTGCTTATCGACGAGCGTCCGGAGGAGGTTACGGATATAAAAAAATCAATAGATTGCGACGTTATATATTCGACCTTTGACCAGATGCCGGAAAATCATTGCAGACTGTCAGAGATGGTTTTAGAACGCGCCGAAAGACTGGTCGAACAGAAAAAGGATGTTGTTATTCTTCTTGATTCAATCACGAGACTGGTAAGAGCGTATAATCTTACCGAGCAGCCGTCGGGCCGAACTCTGTCGGGCGGTCTTGAACCGAACGCGTTGTATAAGCCCAAAAAATTTTTCGGAGCGGCGAGGAAAATCGAGAACGGCGGAAGTCTTACCATTATCGCGACCGCGCTTGTCGAAACGGGCAGCCGTATGGACGACGTCATATTCGAGGAATTTAAGGGAACGGGCAATATGGAATTAAAGCTTGACCGCGCTATGCAGGAAAAACGAATTTATCCCGCGATAGATATTCCAAAGTCGGGAACGCGCCGCGAGGAAAATCTTCTTACGGATGATGAACAGAAGGCGGGTTGGGCAATCCGCCGCGGGATGAACAATGAGAATAATATAGGACAGTTCGTAAAGGTTTTACAGATAATGAAGGTTACGAAAAACAATCATGAAATGGTAGGTTTTATAAACAAACAGGGACTGTAAAAGAAGATGCCGCAAGGCATCTTCTTTTACATATACTTATTTAATTATGTCCGTGCCCATATACGGAACGAGAGCTTCGGGAATTGTAACCGTGCCGTCCTCGTTCTGGTAGTTTTCCAATATTGCGGCGACCGTTCTTCCGACGGCAAGTCCGGAGCCGTTAAGGGTGTGAACAAATTGCGCCTTATCCTTGGGCGAGTTCTTAAAGCGGATATTTGCGCGCCGCGCCTGGTAATCCTCAAAGTTCGAGCAGGATGAGATTTCAACATACCTGTTATACGACGGCATCCATACCTCAATATCGTTTGTCATTGCTGACGAAAATCCGAGATCGCCCGTAGAAAGCCGTACAACTCTGTATGGCAGTCCCAGACCTTGAAGAAGTATTTCGGCGTCGTTTGTAAGACTTTCAAGCTCGTCATAGCTTGTTTCGGGGTTTGAGAACTTAACCATTTCCACCTTGTTAAACTGGTGCTGTCTTATAATACCCCTTGTGTCGCGACCCGCCGAGCCCGCCTCAGCGCGGAAGCATGCGGAATACGCGCAGTATTTAATGGGAAGCTTTGTCCCGTCAAGTATTTCGTCGCGATGCAGATTTGTAACGGGGACCTCCGCTGTGGGGATAAGGAAGAAACCGTTATTTACCACCTTAAACGCGTCCTCCTCGAATTTCGGGAGCTGTCCCGTGCCTGTCATTGACGCGCGGTTTACCATGTACGGCGGAAAAATTTCCGTGTAACCCCTTTCGGTATGTGTGTTTAAGAAATACTGGATAACAGCCCGTTCGAGCCTTGCGCCGAGCCCCTTGTATACCGTAAAGCGTGTGCCGGCAATCTTTGTGCCTCTTTCAAAATCAAGAATGTCGAGGTTTATGCCTATATCCCAGTGCGCTTTCGGATCAAACTCGAATACGCGCGGTGTGCCGTTCTTTCTAAGCTCCTTGTTTTCCGTGTCGTCCTTACCCACGGGACATTCGGGATTGGGAATATTGGGAATACGCAGCATGAAATCGCGTAGCTGCGCGTCGATCTCTCTGACTTTTTCGTCGTCTGACTTGATCTCGTTAGAAAGCTCCTTCATCTCCTTAAAGATTTCCGCTGTGTCCTCGCCCGCCTTTTTCATCGCGGGTATTTTCTTTGTAATCGCATTCTGCCGCGCCTTTTTTGTCTCAACGTCCGTAAGCAGCTCACGGCGTTTCCTGTCAAGCTCTATCGCCGGAGATATATCGAGATCGTTATAGCGTTTCTTTAGAGCCTCTCTTATTCTGTCCGGTTCATTTCTTAAAATTTTAATATCTAACATTTTACTGTTCCCTTCCTTCGTTTATTTTGTTTGTTATTTGATTGTATAATAATTTCTGCTCCTCCGTAAGAGTATCGGGATTAATTTTTTCCATAAGCGACGCCGCTTCGTCATAGCTTCCGGTTTCCGCGAGAGCGTTTGCGGAAACGAGCGAATTATATATGTCAAGACGTCCCTTTAAATCCTTATTTTCCGAATCGAGGTTGGAGATTATATTTGCCATTTTGGCAAGCTCGTCGGAAGGCTGCTCCGTATTGTCGGGAGCGGCGGTTTCTATGGCTTTGGACGTGTCGGCGGCTTTTCTTAGATTTGAAATGTTTGTCTGGCCGAAGAAAGCCAGGATTATCAATATAAGCGCCACCGCAAAAATCAATGATGTGTAAATAAACATTGAATTATTTTGCTTGGTTTTTTTGTTTTTTTTATCCATTGTGTATCTCCGTTATCGTTAAGGCGAAATGTAACCCGTTATCCATTTATGTTCCCCGACATAGCCTTTGAAATGGCTTGTTTTTCCTCGTCAAGAAGCATTGTCTCACTCTTTCCTTCGCGCACAATACGCACATATGAATTTGACGAAGTGTTACCGTAAAGAGACGTGATAACAAATCCGTCGTTGTACTGATTAAGAACGGCGAGAGCAAAGCTCTGGTTTCCGTGAACACCGTCGAACGCGTCAAAATTGACGATTGCCATTTTGGAAAGCGACATATTTATTTTTGCCTCGCATGCGGATATTCTTTCCGACATTGTCCCCTCCTGCGAGAGTTTGAGCTTCTTTTGAATATCAATAACGCCGTTGTAATATTTTTCCAGATTGCTTACAAGATCGCCTTCTTCGGAATAGTCGAGGATTGTGTTAATTTTTGAGATGTTAATTATTCCGATTGCTATGGAGGCTATTACAAACACGGCAAGCACAGCAACTATTGCCATAAGAATTCTTTCGTCCATTATATAATTCCTTTCCTGTCAGTTATTGTTTAATATATTGAGTATTCTTTCAAGATCGGTATTCCCGAAATATTCAATCTCTATTTTTCCGTGATTGCTGCTATGTATAAGTTTTACCTTTGTTCCGAGCAGCGAGGAAAGATTGTTTTCGATTTCTTCGATTTGGGTCTTTACCTGCTCGTCAATTTCTTCGCGCTTTTTGCGCGGCCTTGCGTTTTGAAGCTGACGCGCAAGGGCTTCGGCCTGACGCACGTTAAGTCCTTTTGAAATTATACTTTCAAGGACCATGTTCTTAATTTCCTTATCGCTTATGGAAAGCAACGCGCGGGCATGTCCGCTTGAAATCTCGCCCGAAATCAGCTTTTCCTGTATCGGCTTGTCCAAGGACAAAAGCCTTACGGAGTTTGCGACGGCGCTCCGCGATTTTCCTATCTTTGAGCTTACTTCCTCCTGAGTCATATCAAACTTGTCCATAAGGGTTTGATATCCGAGGGCTTCCTCGATGGGATTTAGATTTTCACGCTGCAAGTTTTCAATAAGCGCAATCTGCGCGACCTCCCGCTCGCTGTATTGGCGTATTATAACGGGGATTTCTTTAAGACCGGCCTTTTTTGCCGCCCTCCAGCGTCTCTCGCCCGCTACTATTTTATATCTGTTACCGTTTTCTACAACGATAATGGGCTGTATAACGCCGTATTCCTTAATGGAATTTGCAAGGGCCTCCGTTTGCTCGTCGTCGAAATTTTTACGGGGCTGGTCCTTGTTTGGCTCAATCTGCGTTATTTTCAGACTTTTTACATCATCGTTTTCCTCGACGACCGGTGATGTGTCGTCAAAAAGCGATCCGAGCCCTCGCCCCAGTCTTGATTTTGCCATTTATTCACCTCCCGCCTCGTTATTGTGTATAAGTTCTTTTGCAAGACTTGTGTATGCGTCCGCGCCTTTTGAGGTCCTGTCATATTTTATAATCGGCTCGCCGAAGCTCGGAGCCTCCGAAAGCTTTACATTTCTCGGAATTATAGACTTGTAAACAAGATCCGGGAAATATTTTTTAACCTCATCGAGCACCTGTATGGAGAGGTTTGTCCGACCGTCATACATGGTACCCAGCACGCCCTCGATTTCAATCTTTTTATTATATGTCTTTTTGATTTTTCGTATCGTGCCCATGAGCTGCGAAAGCCCTTCAAGAGCATAGTATTCGCACTGTATGGGTATTAACACGCTGTCGCACGCGGTCATTATGTTTATGGTTATCATTCCGAGAGCGGGCGGCGCGTCTATTATTATATAATCAAAATCATCTCTTATCTTTGATATTGCTCTTTTCAGAAATTGTTCGCGGTTTTCTTCAAATGCCAGCTCTATTTCAGCCGCGGACAAATCCGAGGAGGAAGGAAGAAGGTACAGATTAAGATATTTTGTCTTAATAACAGCTTCTTCTGTTTTTGACGGATCTATAAGGCAGTCATAAACCGAAAGATTATAGTCCTCTCTCTCGTAGCCGAGCCCGCTTGTAGTGTTGCCTTGCGGGTCGCTGTCTATTATGAGCGTTTTCTTCCCTTCATAAGCGAGACATGAGGACAAATTGACGGAGGTGGTTGTTTTCCCTACCCCGCCTTTTTGATTTGTGATTGCTATCACTTTTCCCATATATTAGCTATGTACTCCCTTCGTGTGATATACATATTATATATTATATCATAAATTTTTCATTTGTAAATGTTTCACGTGAAACATTTTAAAAAAATTTTTCATCTTACTAAATTTATATGATCCGGCGCGTTGATTTATGTATATTTTGCAGTATTTTTCATACAATAAGGAGGAATTTAAAGAAAAAAGGATAATGGCTATGAACGTTATAAAAAAATTATTTACTTATTCTCCGCCGCCGCAGAGCGAGCCGTTTGTTCTTACAAGAGAACCCGAACCGGAGTATGACGTAAGGAAAGAAAAAAGAGTACAAAACGATTATGTGTCCGATAATATCGAAAAAAATCTTGCTTATATTAAAAAGAGATATAATGTGCCCCTAAATAACGATTTTGTTATAAGAGAAATAAAACTGGATAACGGAACAGGCGCGTTTGTGATTTTTTTTGACGGCATGGTGGAAAGTGAATATATCAATAATAATATAATAAAATCTCTGCTTGAGCTTGCCGGACAGGATCATGGAGAATTCACGGAAAATTTGTATAAATCCTTCACAACCCATTCGCAGGCGATGACGGAAAAGAATATGGACAATATTGTAGACGAGGTGAACTTCGGCTCGTGCGCGCTGTTTGTCAACGGCGTTGACTGCGCGTTTATATTCGACGTTCGCGGATGGGAGCACAGGTCAATCGATAAGCCGGAAAACGAGCAGAGCATATACGGTCCGCAGGAGGCCTTTGCCGAAATGATGCGCACGAACACCGCGCTTGTGCGAAAAATCGTAAAAACGGAGAAGCTTATCGCGCAGAAGGTGGAAATAGGAAATGTGTCCAAAACGAGAGGCGTTATGCTTTATATATCCGATATAGCAAATGAGAAGCTCGTAAAAGAGGCAAAGCGGAGAATAGACAGCATATGCACCGATTATATAATAAGCGTTGAGCAGGTGCAGATGTTTGTCGAGGATAAAACGATGCTCTTAACGCCGCAGACGCTTTCCACCGAGCGTCCGGATTTGGCGGCGCGAGCACTGATAGAAGGAAGAGTTGTATTAATCTTAAACGGCTCTCCGAGGGCGCTTATCATGCCGTCAAACGCGTTTGAGCTTACGCATACGGCGTCTGACGAGTATTTAAAAGTACCGTTTGCGACGATGTCAAGATTTATAAGACTTTTCGGTATATTTCTTTCGGTGCTGCTTCCGGCGCTGTATCTCGCGATAACCCTATATCATCAGGAGATAATTCCGACATATCTTTTGTATTCGATAAGCGCGTCAAGGGAAAACGTTCCGTTTCCTACGATCGTGGAGCTGCTTTTAATGGACGTATCCTTTGAGCTTATACGCGAGGCGGGAATACGTATGCCGTCTCCTATAGGCTCGACTCTCGGCATTGTGGGAGGTCTTATTTTGGGACAGGCGGCGGTGAGCGCGAAAATTGTAAGCCCGATAATGATAATCATAATCGCCATTACGGGAATAGGCTCGTTTTCAACGGCGGACTACTCTTTGGGATGGGCGTATAGGATACTCCGGCTGTGGTTTATTCTTTTAGCGTCGGGCTTTGGCTTTTTCGGTATTGCCGTGGGAATTGTGCTATACAGCCTTTATCTGGGCAAAATGAAAACCTTCGGAGTGCCGTTCCTCTCCCCGTCGCTGAAATTCAGGAGCAAGTCGATGGTGTCGGCGATAATGATAAATAATATTGAGCGGCGCGAAAAACGGCCGGGATTTCTTAAAACAAAACGTCCGGACGCCGAGCCGGAAATAAGCCGGCGGTGGCAGATAAAAAATAAGGAAGATTGATATGTTAAACAGCAAGCAGGTTACAACAATCATAATAAACGCGATAACGGTAAAAATGCTTATCACATTTCCCAAAAACGCGATTTCGCTTTGCGGAAACGCCGCATGGATTTCCGCATTGTATTGCACGCTTGTCGCGGCGGCAATATTCTTTATTACCATAAAAATATATAACTCCGAAAGAAATGTGATACAAATAGCGGAAGCGGCGTTCGGCCCGTTTATGAGAACGGTGACGGGAATTGTTGTTTTCGTGGTGCTCGCTTCAAATTTTTTTACGGTAATGCGCATATTTCCCGAGACAATAAGGCTTGTTCTGTTACAGCGGACGCATGTGGAATTAATATACGCTGTTTTTGCCGCGGCGCTTGTTCTCGGCGCGTTTTGCGGGGTGGAGGCCATAGGAAGGGTTCACGGTCTGTTTATACCGGTTGCGGGAGGAATATTTGTAGTATTTGTGTTTTTGCTTTTTCCCTCGATGAATCCGGAAAACGTCATGCCGATATTGGGCAGAGGCCCGCAAAGTCTTTTTATAAAAAACCTCCCGTTTCTTTCTTTGTTTTCCGATTTGCTGCTGCTTAATATGCTTATGCCGTATGTCGAAAATAAGGATGAATATAAAAGGTCGGGGCTGAAAGCCTTGTTTATAGGCGGCGCGGTGTCAATTGTGATTTTCGCGGTATACGCGATGTCATACGCGTACCCCTCGTCCGAAAAGCTTCTTTTCCCGGTGTATCAGCTCGAAAGGCTTATAAGACTGAGTAATTTTTTCTCCCGTTTTGAGGCGATATTTCAGTTTATATGGACAATAACAATTCTTATCTACGGTTCGCTGTATCTTTCCGTGTTAGCGGAGGTGTGGCAGGTGAGCTTTAAGCTGAAACGGAAGGAACCGCTCATACTTCCGATTACGGTAATTCTTGTGGCAATATCTCTTATACCGGACAATCTTGCGGAAATGATTAATTGCGAAGGCGTTATAAATATGTGGATTTATATTCCCGCCCTTGCGATACCGATTATTTTCGGCATTATAGGACGTTTAAGAGGGAAATAAATGTTTCACGTGAAACATTTCGAAAGGAGCAGAAATGAAGTATATAAAAGCGGCAGCGGCGATAATTATGATGCTTATGCTCACGTCATGCGTTGGTGAGGAGCCGGATAATATTGTATATGTAACGGCGCTCGGCATAGACAAACAGGACGACGGATATGTGTACACACTTCAGTTTGCGCAGCCGGTAAAGATAAGCGGCGGAGCGGCGGAGGAAGGCGGAACGGGCGGAAAAATTGTCGAAAACATCTCGGTTGAAGCGCCCACCGTTTATTCGGCGATAAGCAATGCAAACGCGATAATATCAAAAAACCTGTCAATGTCCCATGCGAAAATTTTTGTAATATCATCCGAGATTGCCAAAGGCGGACTTAAGGAAATAAACGATGTTTTTATAAGAAGCAACGATATACGTCCGGATATATTTTTTGTAATAGCAAAGGACGCGGGGAAATATCTTGAAAATGTAAAGCCTAATTTTGAGATTAATCCGGTAAAATATTATCAGCTTATATATGAAAACAGGGACAGAAACTCCATACCCCGAACCACCGCCATGGATTTCTATACCTCATGTATTTGCCGAACGCGTGATTGCCTTCTTCCTTACGCCGGTGTGGCAAAGACGGAGGACGATAAAAAACAGGACGGCGAGGAAAAGGAGGAGGAGAACAAGGCGAGCAAAAACGAAAGCATGAAGGATGCGGAAATGAACAAGGGCGGCTTTGAGGACAGCACGAGAAACTATTTTGCGGGACAGGCGGGAAAAAAGATAACAAACAAAAGCGAGTCCCTGGGCGCGGCGGTATTTAAAGGCGATAAATATGTGGGAAATCTGGGCAGCACGGACGCGGAGCTGTATAATATTCTCATAAATAAGTTCAGAGAAATCAGCGTTACCTTTAATTCCGGCGTGGATCCGGAAAGCCCGATTACGCTGGAGCTGGAGGAAAAGACAAATCCGAAGTTTAAAATCGACACGGAAAAAAAGCATGTGGAAGTATATTTAACTCTTGAAAGCGAGCTGTTATCCGCTCCCGCAAAATACCGTGAGAGCGTAAGTATTCAAGAGACAAATAAATCCGTGTCGGAAATGCTTAGCAAGGCCGCGGAGGATCTTATAGAGAAATTATACGGAAAGTATAATGTGGACGCGATGGGCGTGCGCGGTATGCTGAGACGCGAGTTTATAACTCTTGACGAGTATGATAATTATTGCAAATCCTTCAAACCGCGTCAATGGAGCTTTTCCGTTCACACGAATTTAAAAATCAAACGAACGGGAATGACGGATTATCACTGATTTGGGAGCAAAAGGCAAATTATGGGAATAAATATTTTATTTGCGCTTTTATTTGCGTTTATCATTATAAGAACAATAGCGTATGGAGTATATTCTATACGAAACACCGGTATAACCGGCGGAATAAGCGTGTTTGCGCTTAGCGCCGCGGTTATAGCGGCAAGCTATATATTGTTGTTTACAGACAGGGGCATATGAATTAATTGTCGGATGCGCGTAATCCGTACGAGCGCGGTATATACCACGCCCGTACGGATTATTGTGTTATTACAATTCAATTGAGCCGCTTTTCGCTTTTTAAGACAGCGGAATATTAAACAATATAACAGTAAATTTTCATTTATCTCACCATTGGTACAATATCGCTCGTGCATATGGCGCTGTATTCGGACAATCCCTACAAAATATATGTGGCACTGTATCGCATATATGCATGTGAGACTGTATCGCGAAGCCCTCTGCGGAACAGGCCGTCCCGCGCGCAAAACATTATGGGAAATTGCGCGCTCTGGGACAACCTGTTCCGTGGGCTTAACATACTGTATCGTATGCGGTGCATGCGGCAATCACATTGTTTATACTATGACTCTTAAATACAGTATCATGTATGTATATACTGTGCTGTATCGCATGGTTCCCTCTGTAATTCATGTGCAAATTTTTGCAATGTTCACATAAAAGACTGTATCGTGTGTGCTAATACAGCGGACTATATCAAATTCTTCTATATAATTTATGCAATTTATCTACTCTGCCCCATGAGACAGATTATCGTTGCGCGTGCGGAGAAATATGTTTCGCATTGGAATATGTTAATCACGGATTTGGGGCGGTGTGCCGTCGGAGCGCGCATTTCCCTTTGTCCTAGCGCGCGGAGAGGGCATACCGCCCCACAGAAGCCGCGCGATAAAGTACCGCATGCATATGCAATACATTCTCACATGCATATGCAATACAGTGCCACTTGTAGAATAAACGAAAATTTATTAACTTTGTTGGATAAGCTGACGGTAAACGGTGGTCGTTTTAAGGCCGAACAATGTTTTCGTAACAAAAATGTAAATAAAGATTAGCAAAAAACTATTGAAATTGTGGTTGATATATGATAGAATATACAATATAGAGTATTTCTGTATGGAACAGAACGGTAATTTTGTGAAATTTATTTTTTAATAAAAAAGCCTTTACAAAGAAGGTAAAATGTTGTATAATAAAAGAAAAGCAAAATAAAACCAAAAAAAACAAAAAGAAAGAGGGTAACACATATGTACAAGTCCGATTATGAAATAAAAAAGGAAATGTGCGAAATCGGCAGAAGAATTTACAATGACGGTTTCGTGGCCGCAAACGACGGTAACTTTTCCGTGAAAATCGACGAAAACACTTTCTATGTTACACCGACAGGAGTTTCAAAGGGCTTTATGACGCCGGAAATGATTTGCAAGGTGGACGGCAAGGGCAACCTCAAGGAGTCGAACGGGCAGTGGAAGCCGTCGTCGGAGTTCAAGATGCACCTTAAGGTTTATCAGGAAAGATCGGATGTAAACGCGGTTGTTCACGCGCATCCGCCCATTGCCACAGCGTTCGCCATCGCGGGCGTATCGCTTGACAAGCTCATTATGCCGGAGGCTGTCATATTCCTCGGCGCGGTTCCGATTGCTCAGTACGGCACACCGTCAACAATGGAAATTCCGGAGTCGCTTACGCCGTATCTGCATGATTACGACGCAATCCTTCTTGCGAACCACGGCGCGCTTACCTTTGGCTGCGACCTGAACACCGCGTTCTTCAGAATGGAATCGACAGAGTTCTACGCGAAGCTTCTGATGTACGCGAGACTTCTCGGCGGCGAAAAGGAAATTCCGTGCGGCGAGGTTAAGAAGCTTATCGACTTAAGAAAGCAGTTCGGCGTTCCGGGTAAGCACCCGATGGAGAAGCTTTGTCCGGGCTGTTTCGCGGGTGATGACACATGCGCTATGACCCCGTCGGAGGCAAATGAAAAATACGGTAAGGAATCGAGCGCGCATTATCACGGATTTCAGCCGCTCCCGTCGCAGGTATGCCCGACTCCGAACAAGGGCTGCAGCGACGCTGACATAGAAAAGATTGTAAAAGAGGTTACAAAGAGAGTAATCGAGCAGTACAATAAGTAATTGTACATAAATTTTATAATGAACAGGAGCTGAAACACATGATGACCATTGACGATATGGTTTCACAGGTTGCCAAGATAACCGGTGTTGCTCCGAAATCAGAGTCCGAAACAAATCCCGATATTATAAAAGAAGCGGTTAAGCTTGAAGCAAAGGTTCCGGTAAGCTTAAGAACAAAGCCCGCGATAGGGCTTTCTCTTGCAAAGGAAATCGCGTACTGCATTGAAAAGGCGGCGGAAATTATCGGCGTTAACGCGGTTATAGCGATAGTGGACGAGGGCGGACGGCTAATACTGCTTGAAGCTATGGACGATTCTTACATAGCGAGCATACAGGCGGCGCAAGACAAAGCGTTTACCGCGGTATCGCTTAAAATGCCCACGCATGAAGCGCTGAAAGCATCGCGCGGCGGCGCGCTTGACGGCTATACGAACGGCAACGGAATACTCATGCTTGCCGGCGGCTGTCCGATACGGTATGAAAATTCGATTATCGGCGGCATAGGCGTATCGGGAGGGACAAAGGATCAGGATATGATGCTTGCGTATACAGGCATAGCGTATTTTGAAAAAAGAATCAAGACATAAATCTTATCAGAAGGGAGCAGCGACATGGTAGATGAACAGAAGGTAAGCCGCATAGTAAAGGACGTTCTTTCAAAGATGGATTTATCCGCGATCAACAAACCGACCCGCAAGCAGCTTGGCGTATTTGACACGATGGAAGAAGCGCTCGCGGCCGTAAACAAGGCTTATGTTCAATTCAGAAAATACAATAAGGCTCAGCGCGAAGCCATAATAAGTGAAATAAGAAAGCTAACGCATGCCGAGGCCGAAACAATGGCGAAGCTTGCCGTTGAAGACACGGGCATGGGCAATGTGTATCACAAAATTCTTAAGCATCATCTTGTGGCCGACAAAACGCTCGGCACGGAGGATCTTGACACAAGAGCGTTTTCCGGCGACGGCGGACTGACGCTTGTGGAAATGGGCCCGTACGGAATTATAGGCGCTATTACGCCGTCAACAAATCCGAGCTGTACAATCATATGCAACAGTATCTGTATGCTCGCGGGCGGCAACGGCATAATATTCAATCCGCATCCGCATGCTAAGAGAATTTCCGCGTACACCGTAGATCTCGTAAACCGCGCGGTACAGGCCGCGGGCGGCCCCGAAAACATAGTTGCGACGGTAGCCAATCCGACGATGGAGACGTCAAACATGATGGTAAATCACCCATCGGTAAAGATGCTTGTCGCGACGGGCGGACCGGGCGTAGTAAAGATGCTTCTTTCATCGGGAAAGAAGGCAATCGGCGCGGGAGCGGGCAATCCGCCGGTAATCGTTGACGAGACGGCGGACATAAAGAAGGCCGCGAAGGACATCGTTGACGGATGCACGTTTGATAATAATCTTCCCTGTATTGCGGAGAAGGAAGTGTTCGCAATAAGCGCAATTGCCGACGAGCTTATACATTATATGCTTCAGAACGGATGCTATATGTTAAGCGACCCGCAGGTTAAGCAGCTTGAAGATGTGGTGCTCGTGACGAAGAAGAACAAGGCGGGCAAGGAAGTGCGCGTAATTAACAAGGATTGGGTAGGCCGCGACGCTAAGAAAATTCTTGCGCAAATCGGCGTTCAGGCGTCGGACGATATAAGATGTATCATCTGTGAAACAGACTTTAGTCAGGCGTTTGTTCAGACAGAGCTTATGATGCCTATTCTTCCGATTGTGCGTGTCGAAACATTTGATGAGGCTGTGGAAATGGCGGTAAAGGCCGAGCACGGAAACAGACATTCGGCACATCTGCACTCAAAGAATGTTGACCATATGACTCAATACGCAAAGGCTATTGAGACGACAATATTTGTAAAGAATGCTCCGAGCTATGCGGGCATAGGCTTTAACGCCGAGGGCTGGACCACGTTCACAATAGCGGGACCGACAGGCGAGGGCATAACGTCGCCCAGAAGCTTTACAAGACTGAGAAGATGCGTGCTTTCAGACGCTCTTTACATCATATAGGAAAAGAGGTGTTTTGAAATGGCAATTAATGAAAATGAAATAGCCGCTCTTGTGCAGCAGGTATTGCGCGAAATGACGGGCGGCGTGCCGGCTGCTTCGGCAGCGCCCGCAAATCAGCGCGGCGGCGGAGATATTCCGAAAACGGCGCATGTAGCGGTGCTTACGGGACTTAAGCATTTTGATATAAAAGAATATCCCATACCGGAGGTAGGAGACGACGATATTCTCGTTAAGGTCGAGGGCTGCGGAGTATGCGGCACCGACGCGCACGAGTTCAAGGTTGACCCGTTCGGTCTTATTCCGGTCGCGCTCGGCCATGAGGGTACGGGCGAAATCGTAAAGATGGGCAAGAACGTAAAGGTTGACTCGGCAGGCAAGCCGGTTAAGGTTGGAGACAAGATTGTCACATGTATGATATTTAAGGACAATCCCGATATTACAATGTTCGACCTTAACAAGCAGAATGTGGGCGGAGCCGACGTATACGGACTTCTTCCGGACGATGATATTCATCTCAACGGCTGGTTCAGTGATTACATATTTATAAGAGGCGGCTCGTTCGGTTCGACGTTCTTTAACGTTTCCGACCTTGATCTTGATTCAAGAATACTAATCGAGCCGTGCGCGGTTTTGGTTCACGCGGTTGAGAGAGCGAAGCAGACAAACATTATGAGGTTCAACTCAAAAGTGGTGGTTCAGGGCTGCGGACCGATAGGTCTTATCTGTATCGCTGTTCTTCGCACAATGGGTATTGAAACAATCATAGCCGTTGACGGCAACGAGCAGAGACTCGCGTTCGCAAAGAAGATGGGCGCGGCTGCCACCGTAAACTTCATGAACCACAAGGGAATAGAGGCGCTTACAGCGGCGGTGCAGGAAGCCTGCGGCGGTAAGCTTGCCGATTTTGCGTTCCAGTGCACAGGCTCGCCTGTCGCGCATGCGAACATATACCACTTTATAAGGAACGGCGGCGGACTTTGCGAGCTGGGCTTCTTCATAAACGGCGGCGACGCGACGATCAATCCGCACTTTGATTTATGCTCAAAGGAAATCACGCTTGTCGGCTCGTGGGTATATACATTAAGAGACTATGTGACAACATTTGATTTCTTAAAGAGGGCTATAGGAATAGGACTTCCGATTAAAGAGCTTATTACTCACAAATTCGCTCTTGAGGATATTAACGAGGCGCTTGAGACAAACCTTGCACAGAAGGGGCTTAAGATTGCAATCGTAAACAAGTAAGTAACCGGAGGGAGAACATACCATGAACGACGCAATCGGAATAGTCGAGATGTTCGGCTTTGTAACCGCGATAACGGCGGCGGACGCGGCGGCTAAGGCTGCGGACGTAAGAGTTATCGCAATCGATTCAAACAAGCCCGCGAATGCCGACGCGGTAGAGGTACCGCTTATCATGGCGATAAAGGTTCAGGGCGAGGTGTCGGCGGTAAAAGCTGCCGTTGACGCGGCAGTCGAGGCGGCAAACACTGTTTCGGGAGTCATTTGCAGTCATGTTATTTCGGGGCCTACGGACGATGCGATTAAGATGGCGAAGCGAATATCGGTCGGACGGGACAGAGTCGGACACATACCGATGAACGCGTAAGGGAGGAATTGCTATGCAGGCATTAGGATTACTTGAAACAAGAAGCCTTACAGGAGCAATAGACGCAACCGACGCGATGACAAAGGCGGCCGAGGTCGAGCTGGTCGGTACCGTGAAAATCGGTTCGGGACTTGTAAACGTAGTAGTAAAAGGTGAGGTAGCATCAGTAAGGGCGGCTATCGCGGCGGGCAGGACCGCGGCGGCAAAGGTCGGCGAGGTTTATGCGGCGCATGTAATTCCGCAGCCGGACGACTCTGTGGCAAAGATACTCCCCTCCTTCTATTAAAAAGGGGGAATTACATAATGACAGCGGATTTCTCAATAGGCTTAGTGGAGATTAGCGGTCTCGGCGACGCGATTATCATGCTCGATGATATGTGCAAGGCGGCCGAGGTAGAGTTTGTGGCAACCGAGCGAAAGCTCGGCGGCAGGCTTGTTACAATAGTGGTAAAGGGCGAGATTTCAGCGGTAAAAGCGGCGGTCGAAGCGGGCGTCGCGGCGGCAAAATCCTTTGGCACCTTCAAGGCGGCACAGGTGATTGCAAGACCGCATTTGGAAATTCTCCCGTATCTGCATCTTGACGAGAAGAAGGACGTAGCTCCCAACTCCGAATCGGCGGCAACGCATGTCGGTCCGGTGGCGGAGCCAAAGCCCAAAACGGCAAGGCGCGGCAGACCGAGAAAAAAGGCGTAAGCCGAAAAAAATCGTATTAAGGCGCGAAGCGCTTTAAGATATAAAACAATATTAACAAAGTAAAATAAGGGCACAGCCCAAAAACAGGAGGAAAATAAAATGGCAGTAGAAGCATTAGGTATGGTTGAGACAAGAGGTCTCGTAGCGGCAATCGAAGCGGCGGATGCAATGGTAAAGGCAGCTAACGTAACGCTTATCGGTACAGAGAGAATAGGTTCAGGTCTTGTAACCGTAATGGTAAGAGGCGACGTAGGCGCTGTTCAGGCGGCTACAGACGCGGGTTCTGCAGCGGGTTCAAGACTTGGCGAGCTCATATCGGTACACGTAATTCCGCGTCCGCACAACGACGTTGAGAAAATTCTCCCGTCACTCGACTAATTAATAGATAACATGTTAAACATGCGTGTGTATGTCTTTTAAGGCATACATACGCAATATCTATTATTATAGGAGGGATATTGTGGCAACACTGGAAGAGCTTATTACAAACGCCGTAATAGCCACTCTTCAGAAAAAAGAGGAAGAGGATGTAGTAAAAATCGGCGTTTCGGCAAGACATGTGCATCTCAGCCGCAAGGATTGTGACGCTCTTTTTGGCGAGGGCTATGAGCTTCATAGGAAGAAGGAGCTTATGGGCGGTCAATTTGCCGCCGAGGAGTGCGTTACTATTGTAAGTCCCAACCTTCGTTCAATCGAGAATGTAAGGGTATTGGGCCCGCTCAGAAAAGAGAGTCAGGTTGAGATTTCAAGAACGGACACATTCAAGCTGAAAAACAGTCCGCCGGTAAGACCGTCGGGACAGCTTAAGGGTTCCGCGCCCATGGCTATTGTCGGACCGAAGGGAAGCATATACCTTAACGAATGTTGCATTATAGCGAACAGACATATCCATTTACCGCCGTCGCTTGCCGATAAGTACGGCGTAAAGGATAACGACCTCGTAGATGTTGAGGTTCAGACTGGCAAGCCGACACGCTTTTATGACGTGCAGGTTAGAGTTCACGAGAGCTTTACGCCGGAAATGCACATCGACACCGACGACGCGAACGCCTGCGCTTTAAAGACAGGCGATATAATAAAGATACTTACAAAATAGGTTTAAATAAAATCGGCCGTTTTGCAAGTCCGCGCTTTGGCGAACCGCAAAACCGGAACGATTTTATTTAAATCCTGCTGTCTGCAATTTCCCGAATCGAGTGCGGAAACACACATCATCGGGTTCGGACATAAAACGGTTTTTGCATGGCTATTCGGCGAATTGCAGAAAGGATTGATTTATATGATTTTAGGAAGAGTATACGGAAGCGTAGTTTCAACGCACAAGCTCCAATCGCTTGTGGGCAGTAAATTTATGCTTGTTCAGTGCATAGAAAACAACAAGTTGCTTGACAAATATCTCGTTGCCGTTGACGGCGTTGGCGCCGGAATAGGCGAGGATGTTATTATCGCGCAGGGTTCAAGCGCAAGAATGGGTATGAGCGATAAAAACGCCCCTGTCGATGCGCTGATAGTAGGAATTTTGGATGAAAAACAGGTGTAATATCTGTTATTACTATATATTTTTTGAATGAGAATTCAAACTGAACGGAGTGAGCACAGCTATGAATTTGGAAGAGCTTCAGAAGATTGTATATGAAGCGGGTATAGTCGGCGCGGGCGGCGCGGGTTTTCCCACCCATAGAAAATTTTCACAAAATGTTGAGCAGATAGTTGTAAACGCGGCCGAGTGTGAACCGTTAATGATGGTTGACCATCATATACTTGAGAGCCATCTTCGGGAGCTGGTTGAAGCCCTTAATCTTTTGTGCGACGTTATGGACGCTAAAGAAGCCATAATCGGCATAAAGAGCAAGAATATGCACCTTTTGGATTCGGGCATTGTCGCGTCGTTAAAGAGGTCGCGTATAAAGATAAAGGAAATCCCCGACGTTTATCCCGCCGGCGACGAGGTTGTGCTTACATATGAAACGACGGGAAAAATCATTCCGGAAGGCGCTATTCCGGTAATGGTCGGAGTTATGGTTATCAATGTCGAAACGGTATATAACATATACAAGGCCGTAAATGAGTCGGAGCCGGTAATATACAAGTATGTCACGATAGGCGGCGATGTGCCGAAGGATATAACTGTAAAGGTTCCGGTCGGCATGAAGATAATCGACCTTTTTAACGCCGTAGGCTACGGGAATTTAGACGGCAAAGAGGTTATAAACGGCGGGCCCATGATGGGGAAGCTTGTGGATTTGGAGACCGACGTCATAACAAAGACGACAAAGGGACTTCTGGTATTCCCGAAAACACATGGGATAGTACAGAGAATAAAGATGCCGGTAAATGTGGCGCTAAAGCGCTCATCGGCGGCATGCTGCGGCTGTACTATGTGCAGTGATTTATGTCCGCGATACCTTTTAGGCTATAATTTGCAGGTACATAAGACGGTGCGCGCGGCGGGTCACGGCGAGGTCAGGGATACCGAGGCGTTTTTGCAGAACGCGCTTTGTTGCGGATGTGGAATTTGCTCCGTAATCGCCTGTCAGCAGAACATACTCCCGTCAAAGGTTTCGATGGAGATTAAGGCCGCGCTTGGCAGAAACGGTCTGAAGCGTCAGAACAATATCAAGCCCGAAACAGTGCGTCCCGAACGCGCGTCAAGACTTGTTTCGTCAAACAAGCTCATTGACCGTTTGGGAATAAGACGGTACGTCAAGCCGAGGGTTGAAAAGATTGACATGGAATTTAACCCGAATACGGTATATATAGAATTAAGTCAGCATGTGGGCAAGCCGGCAAAAGCCACGGTAAAGGTTGGCGACAGAGTTTTAAAAGGTCAAACGGTTGCGGCAGTTGACTATAATGAGCTTGGAACCTGTATGCATGCGAGCATTGACGGAACCGTAACGGCGGTTACGGACAGATTTGTGGTAATCGGAAGGTAAGGGTGAGACATAATGAACGCAATAGGAGTAGTTGAGTGTAAAAACGTGTCGAAGGGCATTGTGGTTACGGATGAAATGCTAAAGAGCGCGGGTATAACGCTGCTTTCATCGGGCGCCGTATGTCCGGGTAAATATGTAACGATAGTCGGCGGCGAGCTTTCGGCAATCCACGCGTCGGTTGACCGCGCGGGCATAATAGCCGGAGACGATCTCATAGACACCTTCGTTATCGGTAATCTCGGCAAGAACGTGCTTGAGGCGGTAGCCGGTTCGATCGAGGTAACGCGTAAGCGTGCTTTGGGAATAATAGAAACCTTCACGGCCGCGAGCGCGATTGAGGCGGCGGATGCGGCGGTGAAATCTGGATACATAGAGCTTATAGAAATAAGACTTGCCCGCGGCATGGGCGGTAAGTGTTTCATAACGCTCACAGGCGACGTAAGCGATGTAAGAGCTGCGGTGGACGCCGGAGCCTTGCTTGCGTCGGAAAAGGGATTGCTTATAAACACCGAGGTAATCGCGAACCCGCACGAGGAATTGTGGGATTCAATTCTGTAAACATATGAACAATAAAAAGGGGCCATATACGGCCCCTTTTGTATTATCAGTTTAATAATGCTCTGTCGTTTGAAAATTCTTCGCCGCTTATATCCGCAAACTTTTTAAGAAGGTCGTCAACCGTGAGATTTCTTTTTTCCTCACCGCTGACGTCGTAGATTATACGTCCCTCATGCATCATTATAAGCCTGTTTCCGTGGGTTATTGCGTCGTTCATGTTATGCGTAATCATCATTGCCGTGAGCTTGTTCTCCGCGATAAACATATCCGAAAGGTCGAGAACGGTCGCGGCGGTTTTCGGGTCGAGCGCGGCGGTGTGCTCGTCTAAAAGGAGAAGCTTCGGCCTTTGCAAAACAGCCATAAGCAGCGTCAGCGCCTGGCGCTGTCCACCGGAAAGCAGGCCGACCTTGGTGGTTATTCTGTCCTCAAGTCCCAGACCGAGCTGACTTAGCATCTCTTTATAAAGTTTCATTTCCTTGTGAGGCATGGCCCATTTAAGACCGCGTCTTTTGCCGCGCCTTAGCGCCAGTGACATGTTTTCCGCAATCTGCATATCCGCGGCGGTACCCATCATGGGGTCCTGGAAAACGCGGCCGAGATATTGCGCGCGTTTATGCTCCGGATATTTTGTAATGTTCATGCCGTCTATTACGATGCTGCCACTGTCGAGCGGAAAGACTCCGCATATACTGTTTAGCAGCGTTGATTTTCCCGCGCCGTTTCCGCCGATAATGGTTACAAAATCACCCTCGTTAAGATGAAGATCAACGCCGTTGAGCGCTTGTTTTTCGTTTACCGTGCCCTTGTTGAAGGTTTTATAAATTCCGTTTACACTAAGCATTATACACCCTCCTTTGACGAACCCTTCTGTGCAAGCTTGCGTTTCCAGTACGGGATTCCCAAAAATACCGCAACCACCAATGCCGAGAACATTTTAAGGTCGTTTGCGTTAAGTCCCATTTTAAGAACAAGGGTAATAACGATGTAGTAGATAATTCCTCCGAATACGGCGGATAAAAGGATCAACGCGAAGTTCTTAAATATCTTTCCGAAAATAACCTCGCCTATAATAACCGCGGCAAGCCCGATAACTATAGCGCCGCGCCCCATATTTATATCCGCGAAGCCCTGGTACTGCGAGAGCAGCGCGCCCGACAGCGCGACTATTCCGTTTGAAAGTATAAGACCGATAATCTTGTTTGTGTCAGTGTTTATACCGTTTGCGCGTGACATATTCGGATTACAGCCGGTGGCTCTTAAGGAATGTCCAAGCTCGGTGCCGAAGAACCAATAAAGTATCGCGATAAGGATAACGGCGAATATTGAGCCGAAAATGAGCGCGTACGGAATATTTCTCAAAGACAGCAGTATATCGTACTTCTCAACGGATAGGGGCAGATTAGCCTTCTGTGACATAATTCGAAGGTTTACGGAATACAGAATGAGCTGTGTAAGTATTCCCGCTAAAATTGCGGGTATTCCGAATTTTGTATTAAAAAGACCTGTTATAAGCCCTGCCGCGCAGCCGGCGGCAAAGGCTATGAGCATGGCAAGCCATACGTTCATCCCCGATGTGACGCAAACCACCATTGTCGCGCCGCCTGTCGCCATTGTTCCATCAACCGTGAGGTCGGCCACATCCAGAATTCTGAATGTTATATACACGCCTATTGCCATTATGCCCCATATAATTCCCTGAGCTATCGCGCCCGGCATTGCGTTTAAGAATCCAAGCATAAAATTCTCCTTCCATACTACCTGTAATTCGGGGAAAAATGCAATAGAGCATAGTGCTCTATTGCATTTTCAAATTACCGTATTAAATTATTCAGTTTCGAGCGCTTCATAGCCTTCCGGAATTGTTATACCCAGGCTTTCACATCTTGACGGAACATATTTCTTTGTCAAATCTGTCGCGTACTTGATTTCTGTTGTTGCGGGGTCGGCGCCGTTTACAAGAATATCATACGCCATTTCGCCCGCTATCTGGCCGAGACTGTAGTATGAAATTGAAAGCGTTGCGATACCGCAGCCGGAGCAGATACCCTCCTCGCCCGCTATTACGGGGATATTGGCAGGATTTGCGATATTGGCAATAATCTCCGTGTTGGCGGCCGCCGTATTATCTGTCGGGATATAGAGCGCGTCGCTTTCGTCACATGCCGTCGTTGTTACGGCCGCAACGTCGTTTGAATCCGCGAACGGATACAGTTTTGCCGTATAACCGAGCTTACCGAGCTCCTCGGATACGATGTCCACCTGGTACTTTGAGTTAGGCTCGCTGGAGCAATAGAGAAGTCCGATTGTTTTTATATCCGGAAGCAGCTCCTTAAACATTGCTGCCTGTTCCTCAAGCGGCGCAAGGTCGGATGTTCCGGTTATATTTCTGCCTGTTTTGCCTGTCCAGTCGTCAATATCGAGCGCCGTTGCATAGTCGGTGATGGATGTGCCGACAATCGGAATGGAGTCGGTCGCCGACGCCGCCGCCTGAAGTGAAGCCGTAGCGTTTGCAAAGATTAAATCCACGTTTGATGATACGAACTGGTTTACGATGGTTGAGCATGTGGCAGACTCGCCCGCGGCGTTCTGAAGATCGAACTCAACGTTATCCTCGCCCAAAAGCTCGGTAAGCTTGTCTTCGAAACCCTGCGTCGCAGCGTCAAGAGCGTCGTGCTGAACCAACTGGCAAAGGCCGATTTTATATACCTTCTTCGAGCTGTCCGCTGTTGTTTCCGAACCGCTGTTGTCCGCGGTGCCGCAGCCCGCGAGCGCCGATACGGTCATTATGCCGGCTACGGATAATGCCGCTATCTTTTTAAAAATCATTTTTAATACACCTCTCTTATATTATTTGCGCGATATTAATATATCCGCGCATATTAATTTAATATATTGTATCATATATTGGAATAAACGTCAAGCACAATAATTCGAAAAAAACCGTTTTTTGAGAACCTTTTTCTTGACTAAAAATGCGGGATATGGTAGAATTAATTAATAATAATTGAGCGAGGAGGAAATGCAGTGGGATTAACGGTTTTGTCGCAGAATGAGCTGGATCATCTGGCAAGCACAAGCATGACCGCCGAGGAAGCGTTTTCATATCTTAATAACAATATGATGCCGAGAACACTTGCGGGCGAGCTTGAAAAAATCATGGAGATAAAAGGCGCGAAAAAGCTTCTGATTGACAAGCTTTGCGAATATCATCCCGATATGAGCCGCGACAGCGTATCGAAGAAGGTTCGGGGCTGGATAAGCGGAAAATACGAGCCTTCGGACAGGGAAACGTATTTTGAAATTTGCTTCGCTTTAGGCATGGACGCAACAACCGCGAACGAGTTTTTATCCACATCCTCAGACAGCGGATTTCATTACAGAAGCCCGCGCGAGCTTACATATTATTTTGCCTTGAAAACGGGAATGAGCTACCGGGAGGCAACCGAGCTGTTTAAATCGCTGCCGCCCGTTCCGGAGAATGTTGACGATACGGATACATATACCGAAGCGTTTTTTAACAAGGCTTATAAAATATCCAACGTGGACGAGTTCAAGGCGTATATTAATAATAACATAAATAAGATGGGAATTAATCATAATACGGCATACCGGTATTTTATGACCTTTCTTAAATGTCTTACGGAACCCGACTCGGATTTCGCGGAGTATTTTGACGCCTCGGAGCTGAGCGACAGGAGGATATCCATTGAGGACATAACATCCGAATACCTTAGAATGAATATTCCGGCGGACACGTCAAAGGTAAAGTATAACTACATACAGAAGATGATAAAGAGATACTGGCCTTCCGCGACCTCGATAAAGAATATGGCGAACCGTACCGAGGATATAAAAAGAAAAGTGCTTATTCTTTTGTATCTTGTGACAGAGGGTATAGCAGCCGATGTAAATTATGATATTATTGACGATGACCTGCCGCCGGAGGAGATGTTTAAAGAGCACTATGAGCGCCTGTGCATAATGATGACCGACTGCGGCTTTGCGCTGCCGGACCCGCGAAACGTATTCGACTGGGCGGCGCTGTACGCGATAAGGATGAGTAATTCCGAAGAGATACGGGACGAAATGCAGAAGCTGATAAATAAGATTTTCGATTTACCCGAAACGGATATGACAGATGATATTGATGAATAAAAAAACAGCGGCAATATTTTCCGCGGCGGCAATTGCTTTGTGCGCCGCGGCATGCTCCGGCTCGGTACCGGAGCCGGTTGAGGTTGACGAGAGCCTTAGACCGAGCCCCACACCGGCGGCTTCGACAAGCGAGCCGGTATCAGAGGACGATAAGACAGACGGCGAATACCCGTTTCTGGTTGAGGATATAATGCGCAACCGCGTAGGCACGATAACCTTTTACAGCTCGGCCGAAGACTGCGCCATGGCTCCGGATGACGCGTATGATATAAGCAATAAATACGAGCCGATAAAGCTGTGGGCGGAGCGGGACGGTAACTTATATAATGTGTATATAGCATCGAGGTACGGCGTGTTTTTCGGCTCCGACGCGTCGGACATGTTCCAGGACTGCATTAATCTTACCGAGATTAATTTTAACGGCAGCTTTACGACAAGATATATAACAAATATGTCGGGGATGTTTTATAACTGCCGCAAGCTCGGCGCTCTTGACCTTATGGATTTTGACACTTCGAACGTGACGGATATGTCGTTTATGTTCGCGCAGTGCGAGCAGTTAGATACAATAACAATAAGCACGGCGGCATTTGATACCTCAAACGTAACGGATATGTCGTATATGTTCTTTGACTGCCGCTCGCTGGAGGACTGGCCCTTTTCGACTATAGTAACGCCAAAGGTTAAGAAGCTGACAAGCATGTTTCAGTCATGCTCAAAGCTTGAAACGGCGGATGTGTCGGGGTTTGACGTAACGCATGTGGAGGATATGTCATATATGTTTGCCGGATGCGGGAATATGACGGCAATAAAAAATGCCGCAAACCTTAAGAGTGAAACGGCGGTAACTACGGATATGTATCTGGGAACAAAATGGGAATAGGGTAAGAGCCCTATTCCCATTATTTGTCGTATGACGCCATGAATTGACGTTCAATGTCGCTTATGCCCTCCGTGCCCTGCATGGCGGTGGAGTCGTCGGCATTATACTGCTGGCGGTGGTTTTCATGATCCGCTTCCGCGTCAGGGATAGTGTATATTCCCTTTTCCGCCCAGCTTTTAAGTATTTTGTTTATATACGGATACGAAAGCTTTCCTATTGCCATGATGCAGTATTCGTAGGCCAGTCCGACCATATCCGCGCTCATTTTAAGCTCGTCCCGCCACGATTCGAGATAAAGCGTTTCCGTGCGCGACGGGTTGCGGTCGGTAATGCCGAACAGCTTTTTAAGTGATGATGTGTAATCGTCCTTCTTTGCCGCGCCCGTAATATACGCCTGCGCGTCCTCCATTGTGGTGATTTTATTATCGCGCCAGGTAAGAGCGACCTTTTCTATATATTTCATATTTCGCTTGTCCATGGACACGCAGTATTCAAGAAGCATTGTAATGACCTCGGGCGAAAAGCCCAGCTCGTCATAAAACCAGTAGAGCGTTATTATATCGTTGTTTGCAAGGGTTTTGCCGAGAATTTCCTGCGCGACATGGCATAAATCCGAAAGGGACTTGTTCTCGTCTATTTTTGCGCTGACCTCCTCGACCGATTTTTTATTGGTTTCGGGTGAAATCTCCTCGTCAACCGATTTCTTTATTATTATATTATCGTCCGTGCCGGACATTATACCTTTTTTATTCCAGTATTCAATCGCTTTTACCACGTCGGTTTCAAGCAGATTGAGCTTTTTCGCAATATCCGCCGTAGACGCGTTTCGTCCCGATACGGCAAGCAGCATAACGTATAGATACACCATAACATACGCCGGATTGGCCGCCGGCATAATATGTTCTATAAAGTCCTTGGGAACAGGGATGAAGTCCATGTTGAATTTAAAATTTGGCATTGTAAATACCTCCTGTGATTTAAATCGGAGCAACGCTCTGCGCTTAGGTTATATTTTAACACAGAAGATTTGATGTGTCAAGCGGTAATAAAGGAATAGAGCAAACAGGATATTATGTAAACCAAATAAAAAATTTTATGTTAATTTACGGTTTATTATTGACAACAGAAGAAATTTGTGGTACAATTATAAAATCAGAAGTTTGCCCGAAAATGCCGAAAAATGCTCTTTGGCATTGCAAATTCCGCTTGGTTACGCGGTTTTTGGGGATTCGGGCAAGAGGGTGAAAAGATACTAATTGATGAGGTGATTTTCTAAATGTTACACGCAACCAAAGCCGGTAAAAACATTCGACTCAGCTACGCGAAAATCAAAGAGCCTTTGGAGATGCCGAACCTGATAGAAATCCAGAAGGATTCCTACAGGTGGTTCCTCGAAGAAGGGTTAAAGGAGGTATTTACCGACGTGTCCCCCATAAAGGATCACGCGGAAAAGCTTTCCCTTGAATTTTATGATTATCATATTGACTACAATCCAAAGTATTCGGTTGAGGAATGTAAAGAGCGTGACGTAAAATACGCGGCTCCGTTAAGGGTAAGCGTAAGACTTATTAACAACGAGACGGGCGAAATCAAAGAGCAGGAAATTTTTATGGGTGATTTCCCGCTTATGACGGAGCAGGGCACGTTTATCATAAACGGCGCCGAGCGTGTTATTGTCAGCCAGCTTGTTCGTTCGCCGGGCATGTACTATGAATTTGAGCGTGATAAGAACGGTAAGCCGCTCTACAAGACCACCGTTATCCCGTACAGAGGCGCATGGCTTGAATACGAAACGGACTCAAACGATGTTTTTTCCGTGCGTCTTGACAGAACGAGAAAGCTCCCCATGACCGTGCTTTTAAGAGCGATGGGCTTGCAGTCCAACGGTGAAATTCTTGAGATGTTCGGAGACGATCCGAAGATTACGGCGACGCTCGAAAAGGATCCGTCAACCTCGCGCGACGAGGCGCTTCTTGAAATATATAAGAAGCTGCGTCCGGGCGAGCCGCTCAACGTGGAAAATGCCGAGTCACTTATTACGAATATGCTGTTCGACCCGAAGCGATATGACCTTGCGCGTGTCGGACGTTATAAATATAATAAGAAGCTTGAGGTTAAAGAGAGAATACTCGGCCACAGGCTCGCGGAGGATGTTGTTGACCCGCGGACAGGGGAAATCCTCGCGCAGGCGGGAGAGGTTGTTTCAAGAGATATGGCGAATACGATCGACCGCGCGGGCGTAAACCGTGTTGAGCTTGAAATCGAGGAGCAGAGAGTAAGAGTATTCTCAAACGACATGGTTTACCTTAAGGAATATGTTGATTTTGAGGTTGACGACCTTGATATACACGCGGACAAGGTAAGGCGCGGCGTCCTTATGGATATTCTTGAAAAGGCGGCGGGCGACGTTGAGGAAGCAAGACATCAGATTGAGCTGAGAATTGCGGAGCTTAGCCCGAAGCATATCACGGTTGATGATATTTTCGCTTCGATAAACTACCTCCTAAACCTTGCGAACGGCACAGGCTCGGTTGACGATATAGACCACCTCGGCAACCGTCGTTTAAGATGTGTGGGCGAGCTGCTGCAAAATCAGTTCAGAATAGGTCTTTCGAGAATGGAAAGAACAGTAAGAGAGAGAATGTCCACACAGGAGCTTGAAATCATAACTCCGTCGTCGCTTATAAATATAAGACCTATAATAGCTACGATAAACGAGTTTTTCGGCTCGTCACAGCTTTCGCAGTTCATGGACCAGCCAAATCCGCTCGCGGAGCTTCGTCACAAGAGAAGAATTTCCGCGTTGGGACCGGGCGGTCTTTCAAGAGAGAGAGCGGGCTTTGAGGTTCGCGATATTCACTATTCGCATTACGGCAGAATGTGTCCCATAGAGACTCCGGAAGGCCCTAACATCGGTCTTATAACATCGCTTGCGACATTTGCGAGAATTAACGAGTACGGCTTTGTCGAAGCGCCGTACCGCAAGGTTATAGACGGTAAGGTAACAGACACAATAGAATATATGACGGCCGACGTCGAGGACGGCTACACAATCGCGCAGGCAAACGAGCCGATTGCCGACGACGGCTCATTCCTTTCAAAGCGTGTTTCGGCGCGTCACCGCGAGGATATACTGGAGGTCGCTCCGGAACGCATAGACTACATGGACGTATCGCCAAGACAGCTTGTATCGGTTGTTACGGCGTGTATTCCGTTCCTTGAAAACGACGACGCCAACCGCGCGCTCATGGGCTCAAACATGCAGTGTCAGGCGGTGCCGCTTCTCACAACGGATTCGCCTATAGTGGGCACGGGAATAGAGCACAAGGTCGCGCAGGATTCCGGCTCCGCGGTTCTTGCAAAAGAGGACGGCGTTGTGGAAAAGGTTGATTCGGATAAAATCATAATCATCGGCGACAGCGGTAAGCGTTATGAACACAAGCTTATTAAGTTTGCGCGCTCCAACCAGAGCACATGCATTAACCAGCGTCCCATAGTCCGCGAGGGCGAAAGAGTATCCAGAGGCGATATTATAGTGGACGGTCCGGCCATGGATAACGGCGAGCTCGCTCTGGGTAAGAATATTCTCATAGGCTTCATGACATGGGAGGGCTACAACTACGAGGACGCTGTTCTCATAAGCGAGGAGCTTGTAAAGCACGATGTATTCACATCAATCCACATGGAGGAATACGAGTGCGAGGCGAGAGATACAAAGCTCGGCGCGGAGGAAATAACAAGGGATATTCCGAACGTTTCCGAGGACGCGCTGAAGGATCTTGACGAAAACGGTATCATAAGAATAGGCGCCGAGGTTCACGCCGGCGACATTCTTGTCGGCAAGGTTACGCCTAAGGGCGAAACGGAGCTTACGGCGGAGGAAAGACTGCTCCGCGCGATCTTCGGCGAGAAGGCAAGAGAGGTAAGAGACACCTCGCTTCGCGTTCCGCACGGTGAAAGCGGTATTATAGTTGATATAAAGAAGTTCTCGCGCGATAATCAGGACGAGGTCGCTCCGGGCGTAAACCAGTCTGTGGTATGCTATATCGCGCAGAAGCGTAAGATAAGCGTCGGCGACAAGATGGCGGGACGCCACGGAAACAAGGGCGTTGTTTCGCGGGTACTTCCACAGGAGGACATGCCGTTCTTAGAGGACGGTACTCCGCTCCAGATTGTGCTTAATCCGCTCGGTGTTCCGTCTCGAATGAACATCGGTCAGGTGCTCGAAATGCATTTGGGCTACGCGTACAGAAATCTCAGCCTAAAGACAAGGGAACAGCTTGAACAGCTTTCCGGCGAAAACTTCCGCAAGATGATTCTTGAGGCGTATGACGCGAGACGTCCGGGCAAGGATATAAAGATAGCCACACCGGTATTTGACGGCGCGCAGGACTCGGATCTTAAGGAGGCGTTTAGAGAAGCGGGACTGAACGAAACCTATAAATCGGTTGTGTATGACGGACGCACCGGCGAGAAATTCGACAATCCGGTTACGGTTGGCGTCATGTACTATCTGAAGCTGCACCATCTCGTTGACGACAAGATACACGCGCGTTCAACCGGCCCGTACTCGCTTGTCACGCAGCAGCCGCTCGGCGGTAAGGCGCAGTTCGGCGGACAGCGTTTCGGCGAAATGGAGGTTTGGGCGCTCGAAGCTTACGGCGCAGCGTACACATTACAGGAAATCCTTACGGTTAAATCCGATGATATTGTAGGACGTGTTAAGGCATATGAGGCTATTGTTAAGGGTGAAAATATCCCGAGGTCGGGTGTTCCGGAATCATTCAAGGTAATGGTTAAGGAGCTTCAGTCACTTGCGCTCGATATAAGAATTCTCAACCATAACATGGAGGAGATAGATCTCGACGCGTCCTTCGAGGATGACGACGAGCCGTTGAGCGAGGAAATCATCGGAACAATGGAGGAAGGCGACGGCGCGCAGGATATGCTCGACGAATCCGACCTTGACGAAGCGAATATGCTTTTGGAAGAAGAGGAGTCGGAATCGCCTTTGGACCTTTCGGTGGAGGCTGAAATGACGGAAGAATTTGACGACAGCGATTTTTAATCTGTTTTGACGATATAATGGAGGATTTCAAATGTTGGAGTTTAACAATTTTGAAGCAATAAAGATAGGACTTGCATCGCCTGAAACCATTTTAGGCTGGTCGTACGGCGAGGTAACAAAGCCCGAAACGATAAATTACCGCACGCTAAAGCCCGAAAAAGACGGATTATACTGCGAGCGCATATTCGGACCGACAAAGGACTGGGAGTGTCACTGCGGTAAATACAAGAAGATAAGATTTAAAGGCAAGATTTGCGAGCGCTGTGGCGTTGAGGTCACAAAGGCAAAGGTGCGCCGCGAGAGAATGGGGCATATCGAGCTTGCGACGCCGGTATCGCATATCTGGTACTTTAAGGGCGTTCCGTCGTCAATCGGACTCATGCTTGACCTTTCACCCAGACAGCTTGAAAAGGTATTGTATTTTGCCGCGTATATCGTAACGGAAGTAAATACCGACGAGGTAAACAACGACCTTGTAAAGGGACAGATACTTTCGGACAAGGAATATAACGAGTATCTTGAAAAATACGGTAAAAACGCGTTCAAAGCCGGTATGGGCGCGGAGGCGATAAAGAAGCTTCTTGAGGACATTGATATCGAGGAGCTTGCGGAGGAGCTTAAGACGGAGTTGGAGCAATCGCAGGGGCAGAAGAAGGCCCGTATCATAAAGAGGCTTGAAATCGTGGAGTCATTCAGAATTTCGGGCAACCGTCCGGAATGGATGATACTCACCATAATTCCGGTTATTCCGCCGGAGCTGCGCCCCATGGTACAGCTCGATGGCGGGCGTTTCGCGACCAGCGACCTTAACGACCTGTACCGCCGCGTAATAAACAGGAACAACAGACTTAAGAGATTGCTTGAACTTGGCGCGCCGGATATCATCATACGCAACGAGAAGCGTATGCTGCAAGAGGCTGTGGACGCGCTTATAAACAACGGCAGAAGGGGACGAACAGTAACCGGACCGGGAAACCGCGCGTTAAAGTCGCTTTCGGACCTCTTAAAGGGTAAGCAGGGACGTTTCCGTCAAAATCTTCTCGGTAAGAGAGTTGACTATTCGGGACGTTCGGTTATAGTGGTAGGCCCCGAAATGAAGATTTACCAGTGCGGAGTCCCCAAGGAAATGGCAATAGAGCTGTTCAAGCCGTTTGTTATGAAGGAGCTTGTTTCGCGCGGAATAGCGCATAATATAAAGAGCGCAAAGAGAATGGTGGAAAGAACGCGAGCGGAGGTATGGGATGTGCTTGAGGACGTGATCAAGGAGCATCCGGTACTTCTAAACCGTGCGCCCACGCTTCACCGTCTCGGTATCCAGGCATTCGAGCCGCGTCTTGTCGAGGGACACGCGCTTAAGCTGCACCCGCTCGTATGTACGGCGTATAACGCCGACTTCGACGGCGACCAGATGGCTATACACGTGCCTCTTTCGCCGGAGGCGCAGGCGGAGGCAAGATTTTTAATGCTTTCGGCAAATAACCTCTTAAAGCCGCAGGACGGTCATCCGGTAACGGTTCCCACGCAGGATATGATTCTCGGTTCATATTACCTTACAATCATACGCGAGGACTATAAGAAGATATACGAAACAATTGCGGCGGATTTGACGAAGGCGGCGGCGTTCGAGGAGGTGCTTGCAAACACCCGCGAGGACGCGGAGATTGTAAAAGCAGACGAGCCGTTAAAGACCTTCCCGTCATGGAAGGAAGCATATGAATATGTGCTGACGCTCGAAAAGATAAAGCTTAACGAAACAAAGGCGGACAGAGTAAACCCGATTGTCATCACTACGCCGTCGGGCGATGTTACCGTTTCGGTACAGACGTTCCTTGAAAAGGCCAAGGTTGTTACGACAAAGGTATTCGGCTCCGTTGAGGAGGCTCTGCTTGCAAACACGACCCATGCAATCACATACCATGAAAGGATAAAGGTTCAGGTATCGGGCGAGTTAAACGGGCAAAAGCTTACAAAGATGGTTGACACAACGGCAGGCCGGCTGATCTTTAATGACAACATTCCGCAGGATTTGGGCTTTGTGGACAGAACCAACCCCGAAACCGCGCTTGACTTTGAGATAGGCTTTGTGGTAAAGAAAGGACAGCTCGGCGATATAATCGGAAGATGTATAGAAGCGCACGGCACATCCGTAACAGCGGATATGCTCGACAAGATCAAGGCTACCGGATATAAGTATTCGACGCTTGCGGCGCTTACCGTTTCCGTATCGGATATCAACGTTCCCGACAGCAAGCCCGAAATTCTCGCGGCGGCGCAGAAGAAGGTTGATGCGATAACGGCGAAGTACCGCTTCGGTTTGTTAAATAACGATGAGCGTTACCAGCAGACCATAAAGATTTGGGCGGACGCGTCGTCACAGGTTACGGACGCCATGCTCGAACACTTCGGCGAGTTCAACCCGATTTATATGATGGCGGACTCCGGAGCCCGTGGCTCAATCAACCAAATTCGTCAGCTTGCCGCTATGCGCGGTCTTATGGCCGATACACAGGGAAGAACGGTCGAAATTCCGATAAGAGCTAACTTCCGCGAAGGTCTTAACGTGCTTGAGTATTTCGTATCCTCGCACGGCGCGCGTAAGGGACTTACGGATACGGCGCTTCGTACCGCCGATTCGGGTTATCTTACAAGACGTCTTGTGGACGTATCGCAGAACGTTATTGTTCGTGAAATCGACTGTGGCACCAATAAATACACGGAGATTGAGGATATACGCGACGGTCAGGAGGTTATCGAGCCATTATTTGACCGTATCGAAGGCCGTATCTCATGGGAGGACGTCGCGGACCCGAAAACGGGCGAGGTTCTGATTAAGGCAGGAGATATGATTACCGTGCGCCAGGCTCAAAGGGTTGTGGACGCGGGTATAAACAAGGTTAAGATACGCAGCGTATTAACATGTAAGTCAAAGATTGGCGTATGCGCTAAGTGCTACGGTAAGAACCTTGCGACGGGCACGCTTGTTAATATCGGCGAGGCGGTGGGCATTATCGCGGCTCAGTCAATCGGCGAGCCGGGCACACAGCTCACCATGAGAACATTCCATGCCGGCGGCGTTGCGTCGGGCAGTGATATTACACAGGGTTTGCCGCGTATCGAGGAGCTTTTTGAAGCGCGCAGACCGAAGGGTGTGGCGATAATATCCGAAATCGCGGGTAAGGTTACGCTGAACGAGTCAAAGCAGAGACGCGAGGTTGTAATTACAAACGATGAGGACGGCGAGGCAAAGACCTACTCAATCCCGTACGGAGCGTCAATCAAGGTTCACGACGGAGACTATATCGAAAAAGGCGGCGAAATCACCGCCGGTTCGGTTAACCCGAACGATATTCTCCGCATTAACGGACCGGACGCGGTTCAGATGTATATCACGCGTGAGGTACAGAGAACCTACCGTATGCAGGGCGTTGATATTAACGATAAGCACGTTGAGGTTATTACGCGTCAGATGCTCCACAAGGTAAGGATTGAGGACGCGGGCGACACCGACCTTCTTATCGGCTCGCTTACGGACCGTCTTGAAGTTGAGGAAGCAAACGAGATTGCAGCGGCAAAGGGCGGCGTAAAAGCGACTGCTTCACCGGTTCTTCTCGGTATAACAAAGGCTTCGCTCGCAACCGATTCATTCCTCTCGGCGGCGTCGTTCCAGGAGACCACAAAGGTTCTTACCGATGCGGCGATAAAGGGCAAGATTGACCCGCTCATGGGACTTAAGGAAAATGTTATTATCGGTAAGTTCATCCCCGCGGGTACGGGTATGAGCATGTATAAGGACATTAACATCACCATGAACGGCGAGGAAGTCCTGAGCGAAAATATCGATTAATGGCACAACTATATAGAATTGAATAAGCTCAATGAATAATACCGCGTCCGATTTTCGGGCGCGGTATTCGTTTAGCTGACCCCGGAACATTATTTTAATTTAACAGTTGATTGGCAGCAAAAAAAATGATATAATGAAACTATCATAAAAAGGAGAAATTTACAACAATGTCATTAACGGTAGCAATATGTGACGATGAAGAAGAGTGGGTTATCCGTATGGAACACTATCTGAAGAAATTCAGAGAAAACCACAAGGAATGGGAGATAAAATGGGACTCATTTTACAGCGCCGAGGAATTGCTGAATTATTATGAACAGAACGGGAACGAGGTTGATATTTTAATTACCGATATTGAAATGAAGGGGCTAAACGGAGTTGATTTGGCAAATAAAATAAGAAGCATGGACAAAAATATAGTCATATTCTTTTTGACAAGCCATACGGAGTACGCTATTCAATGCTTTCGTCCGGAACCGATGAATTTTTGGGTAAAGCCCGTGAGTTATAATTCCTTTTCGGAAGATTTATGTCGGGCCATACAAAGAATAGACAAGGCTATAAGATATATTAGCATTATAGAAGAAAGACATACTATTCGTTTGAATGTTGATAACATAATATATATTGAAAAAGAGGAAAGAAAAACCTTAATTCATATGATAAACGGAGTACATATAACTAATAAGCTACTGTCACAAATAGAGCATGAATTACCCGCGGAATTATTTGTAAGAATATATCAATCGTACATTGTAAATCTTGCATTTGTAAAGGTATTAAAAGAAAAACATATTATATTAAAGCATACAGGACAAAGCCTGAATGTGGGCAGAACATACGCCGAAAATTTAAAACGGCGTTTTATCGAATATAAAGAGAGGGTGGCATTCGGAGATGAATATCTATAAAACGGCAATGCTTATGACCGGAGTCGTAGAGTCAATGATGGCGTTTGTCTTGTTTAATTCACTTATGAACAAAAGAGAAAGAGTCCCCAAATGCGCGTATGCGGCGGGAATACTCGTTCTCGCGATAATTATTGATACAAGTAATCATATATTTTCCGACAGCATAGTTAATATATCCGCCGCGTTTTTCGGAATGTTATTTATGTCTCTGCTATATAGCGGAAGGATAATCATTCGCGTATTATCATCCATATTGAGCGTTCTGATTTCAAGCGTGACGGAAGTTGTAATACTATTATTACTATCACTCTTTTTAGGCGCAAATGCGGACAAGCTTCTGGGGAACAATGCGTGGCTGCTTTTAGGGATTGTATTATCAAAATTGCTGGGAATATCCCTTGCGGTGATTATCGGTTACAGGATAAAACATAATAATGAATTGCCGGATACTAACTATTTGACTCTGTTTACGATAATGTTTGTCATAGCAATGATTATAATAATCACATTTTATAAAATGCTTCAAACCGGAGTAAACGGGTATTTAAGAAATATGATTATCATATGCTCACTGGGCTTGTGCGCAACGATAGTGATTATTATGTACTTATATGAAGCGACATTGAGACAGCAGCGTTTGGCAGCAGAACAGCAATTAGCTCAAAGACAGTTAAATGAACAAATACGCCATTACAAAGAAGTGATGTCGTCACAAAATCAAATTAAAAATTTGAGACATGATTTAAGAAATCATATGTTGGCAATTGCCGCTAAAATCAGCAGAGAAGAATACAGTCAAAGCATGGATTATATAAACAAGCTGCTGGAAAAGACGGAAACAAATAAATTTGACATAAACACGGGAAACACCGTGTTAGATGCTATTTTAAGCGCGAAAAAAGAGGAAGCGGAAAAAAAGAATATTGATTTTTATACAAATTTGAAAATAGCCTCGAATTTGCCGATTGCCGAGGATGATATTTGCATAATATTCGGGAATGCATTGGATAATGCGATTGAGGCGTGTGAAAAAGTAAAGTCAAATCCCTATATAAAAGTATTGTTATCCTGCTGCGCCGATTCTTTGGTTTGCAAGATAGAAAATTCGTGCGATAATACCGATTGTATAAACAGAACAACATCAAAAGAAGATATTAATAATCATGGTATAGGAAGAATTAATATGGAATTGGCGTTAAGCCGGTATGATAGTGTGTTTAATATAAATCAGGACAAAGATAAATATACTCTGTCAATTGTTTTTATGGGGTTAGATAAAGCATAACCATATTAGCGGCATCTTATAGATTATTGGATTGATATTTTACAAGATGCTTTTTTGCGGATTTCACAAAAAACCTGCGGATTTCACAAAGTTTTACCGATTATGGA
>CANRAG010000015.1 GCA_947628515.1 uncultured Clostridia bacterium
CGAAACGCCGAGCGCTTCTATTTCTTCAAACGGCGCGTTCTCCTTTTCCAGTCTCGCGTATTCCTTTGTGAGATTGTTCTTAAGCGCCCGCACCGGCGCACCTGTGGAACGCCCCGTTACAACAGCGTCCCTGTCCTTGGCCTTTAGTATCGCCTGTTTATAATTATCATGCGCGATACATTCCTCGGACGCGAGAAAACGCGTGCCCACCTGAATACCGTCGGCGCCGAGCGCGAATGCAGCGACCGCGCCGCGCACGTCCGCTATACCTCCGGCGCATACTACCGGTATCGAAACCGCGTCGGCAATCTGCGGCGTAAGACACATTGTCGTAATCTCGCCTATATGACCGCCCGCCTCCGTGCCTTCGGCTATAACGGCGTCCGCGCCTATTTTCTCCATTCGCTTCGCCATTGCCACCGACGCTATAACCGGAAGCACCTTTATTCCGGCTGCCTTAAGCGGCTGCATATACTTACCCGGATTGCCCGCGCCCGTTGCCACCACTGCCGGCTTCTCCTCTATAACCACTTGCATAACCTCGTCCACAAACGGAGTCATGAGCATTACGTTAACGCCGAACGGCTTGTCCGTAAGTGTTCTGCACTTCTTAATCTGCTCGCGCACAACCTCGGCAGGCGCGCCGCCCGCGGCGATAAGTCCGAGGCCGCCGCCGTTTGATACGGCCGCCGCAAGCTCCGCCGTCGCAACCCACGCCATACCGCCTTGGATTACGGGGTATTCTGTTCCGAGTAATTCACATAATCTGTTTTTCATATCCTTATGCCTCCTCGCTTAAAATTCCAATAACGCCGCGCCCCACGTAAGGCCGCCGCCAAATCCGACTAAGATGATCCTGTCGCCGCGCTCTATAATCCCCTGCTGCACCGCCTCGCAAAGCGCGACCGGTATACACGAAGCCGATGTGTTTCCGAACTTTTCAAGATGAAGGAATACTTTTTCCTTCTCAACTCCCATTCTCTTAATCGCGCTGTCTACTATTCTGTAGTTTGCCTGGTGAGGAATTACAAGCTTTATGTCGTCATAGGTAAGCCCCGCCTTTTCCAGGACTCTGTTTGACGAGTCGGCCATAGCCTTAACCGCAAATTTCATGACCGACTGTCCCGCCATCCATATGGTGTCCTTTCTTCCGCTCACGCGCTTTTCAATCTCGTCTTCATCGTTGCGGAACGCAAGGCTTGTAATGAATTTTGCCCCTGTGCCGTCCGCGCCGATTTCCGAAGCGAGTATGCCCGCAGCGTTATCCGCCGCCGAAATCACCGCCGCGCCCGCAGCGTCGCCGAAAAGAACGCAGGTTGCTCTGTCCTTATAGTCGGTAGCCTTTGTAAGACAGTCCGCGCAGATAATCAATATATGCTTATAGCAGCCGTTCTCAATGAACTGGTTGGCTGTAACAAGACCTGTTATAAAGCTCGAGCACGCGGCGTTATAGTCAAAAGCGGCCGCGTTTACGGCGCCGATATTACCCTGAACCACACACGCGCATGCCGGTGTGAAATAATCCGGAGTAACCGTTGCAAGCATGATAAGGTCTATATCCTCCGGAGTAAGCCCCGCGTCGGCAATAGCATTCCTTGCCGCAACCGTCGCCATATCCGTTGTGTACTCGTCCGGCGCCGAAGCATGGCGCTCCTTTATGCCCGTGCGTCTTACAATCCATTCGTCATTTGTATCAACTATGCTTTCCATATAGGCATTGTCATAAACCTTTTCGGGTATGTACATTCCCATACCGGAAATTATCGCTTTTGGCATTTTATTCTTCCTCCATTTTGCTTATGCTTCCTTCTATTCCGTCAATAACATTTGTCGCGACAAACTCCTTCGCCTGACGTATCGCGTTAAACACCGCGAGAGCATCGGACGAACCGTGACCTTTAATGACGGGCTTTTTGCAGCCCAAAAGCGGCGCGCCGCCGTATTCACGGTAATCAAGGACCTTTTTAAGCTCCTTTAATCCGCCCATTACAAACATGGCGCCAAGCTTGGTCTTAATATTCTTTCGGAACATATTATTAACCATACCGCCTATGACATGCCCCGCGCCCTCTATGGTTTTTAAAATCACATTGCCCACAAATCCGTCGCACACAATCACGTCGGTTGTGCCTTCCATGACGTCGCGCCCCTCGATATTGCCGTAGAAGTCGAACGGAGCCTTTTGCATGAGCGCGTAGGTTTTCTTCGTTAGCTCGTCGCCCTTGCCCTCCTCTTCGCCGTTTGACATCAGCCCGACCTTCGGCTTATCCGTCTTTAGCACATTCTTCATGTACACATTGCCCATAACTCCGAACTGCACCATGTTTTCCGGCTTGCAGTTCGTGTTCGCGCCCGCGTCTATGAGTATCTTAGGACCGGTGCGAGTGGGCAGTATTGTGCCGAGCGCGGGACGCAGTACGCCTTTTATCCTTCCGACAATAAGCAGTCCCGCCGCCAACAGAGCGCCCGTGTTGCCCATTGAAAGCATTGCGTCGCCCTCGCCGCCCTTAAGCATATTCGCCGCAACGACAACCGACGCGCCTTTTTTATGCCTCACGGCCTTGGCAGGCTCCTCGTTATTTGATATATATTCCGGAGCGTGTACCACGGAGATCTTATCCTTAGGATACTCTCCGTGCTTTGCAAGCTCTTTGTTTACAACACTCTCGTCGCCTATTAATACAATCTTAACGTCAAGCTCGTTTACCGCCCTCAGCGACGCTTCAACCGGCGCCTGCGGCGCGTGGTCGCCGCCCATTGCATCAACTAAAATTATCATAGCTTACCCTCTATCACTTCAAGGCTGAATTTGCCTCTGAATACTTCCTTCATTTCCACGGTTATAAAAACATGGACTATAAACTCGCCGTCATGGTTCCTTATAACCCTTGATTTCGCAACGAGCTTCTCGCCCGCGCGCACTACGGAAACATATTTAACATTCGCCACCTTCACCAGCGCCGCGTCAGCGTTTATCACGCTTAGCGCAAGATTTTCGGCAAAAGCGTATATGCACTGGCTCTTTACCATATCCGTATTATGAAAGGACATGGTCGAATCCGTTTCAAGAATTGAAATGCCGTTTTCATACAGAGTTAAATCGAGCAGTTCCTCTTTTTTCTCGCTGCCGTGCAGCTCGCCCTCCGCCGCGGATTTCACCCTCTCGCGGTACTCCGAGATGCCCATCTCGGCGCGGTCGTTGCGTATTGTTGACACGCTCACTCCACATTCCGCGGCAAGCTCCTCATCCTTAAGGAACGGATTTTCATTAAGCAGCGACATAAGAAATAAATGTCTTTCCTGCTTTGACATTCCCATTGAAAATCCACCTCCGTATAAATTGATAATTCGTATTAGTAGCTGGTCACAAATCAGTATACAATCATTATAAACCATGCGGATATATATTGCAAGTTATAATTATCTTTTTTATTAAATATCGTTAAATCACACAAAAGTGTATTAATATTTTGGTTAATTTAACGGTAATATCCACAATATAGTGTGCATAGTTATTCTGACTGCACATTATATTGTAATATTTTCGTAAGATTTGACGTTTTATGCCGAATTTACGAAAACACGGTCTGAACCAATACCATATAAAGAACCGTTCCGGCGCCGATTGATATAAGGGTGTTACGCCGCCATAGATATGTGCCCGCCACCACCGACGCCGCGATAAGCTCCGGCGCGGCATGCGGCGGCGTGAATACGCTCACGGATTTAAAGCAATACACTGCCAGCATACCCATTACCGCGCCCGGAAGAACCGAGCCTAAGTATTTAACGGACTTTGGCAGCTTTTCATCGGAACGGAATATCACAAACGGCATAAAACGTATAGCTGCGGTTATCGCCGACATAACCGCTATGAGCAGCAGACTGTGTGATGTATTAATCATTTTTCATCCTCCCTTCCCCCGCAAAGCGCCGGGCGCAGCAGCATTAGCGCCGCCGCAATCCCCGCCATAGACGGGATAAGGAAATTATCCGCGCCGAATATCATAAGACAGATAAACGAGATTATAACTCCGATAATCGCGGGAATACGGCTGTCCTTTTTCAAAAGATTATCCGTGAGTATCACCACGAACAGCGCCGTCATTGAAAATTCGACTCCCGTGGTATTGACGCTTACCGCCTGTCCGAAAAGGCCTCCCGCAACGCTGCCCGCAATCCAATAGCACTGGTCGAGCAATGTAATCCACAGCCAGTACATCTTTTTATTTATCCCCTCCGGCACATCATAGCCGCACACAAGACCGTAAGTTTCATCTGTAAGCCCGAAAATAAGATACGGCTTGGCTTTACCCGTATCCCTGTACTTAATAAGCATGGATATTCCGTAAAACAAATGCCGCGCCTGTATCATAACGGTCATTATCGCGGCGGAAATAAGCGACGCGCCGCCTGACAGCAGGTCAACCGCTACATACTGCATGCTCCCGCCGAATATAGTAAGCGACATTAGCGCCGCCCATAAAAACCCATAGCCCTTGCTCTCAAGAAGCAGCCCGAACCCGAACCCGAGCACGGTATATCCCGCCATGACCGGCACGGTGCGCAAAAGCGCCGCGCGGAACGTCTTTTTATGTTCTGAACTATTCATCCGTATTTCTCCTGTGACAGTTTTTTGTATTATACTACAGAATAAAAGAAATATCAAGTATGGATATGCATAAAAAAAGCGGCGTCATGCCGCTTTTTTATATATCCTTTAAAGCTTACTCAGCATCCTCTGCCTGAACTTCCTCCGCGGGTGTTTCCTCTGTGGGAGCTTCCGCCTCTGTCGGTGCCTCCTCTGCGGGAGCTTCTTCAGCCGGAGCTTCCTCTATGGCCGGCGCCTCCTCTGCGGGAGCTTCTTCGGTCGGAGCTTCCTCCTCTGCCGGTGTCTCCTCTGCGGGAGCTTCCTCTGCCGGAGCGTCAACCTTTACTTCGGGATCTGTTGAATAAACAAGCATGGACTCCGGCTGAACGTCGTCATCCTCCTCCTGCTCCTCGGCAGGCTCTTTGGCGGGCTTTTCCTTCTCGATAAGCGCTCTTATCGAAAGGCTTATCTTCTTCTCGTCCCATTTGGCGTCGGTAACCTTTACCTCTACCTCCTGACCGATCGAGAGAACATCCTCCGGCTTGCCTATTCTTCTATCGGCAATCTGCGAAATGTGAATAAGTCCGTCAACCGACGGGATGATCTCGGCAAACGCGCCAAACGGCATCATTCTTACAATCTTAACTGTTATAACGTCGCCGACATTAATCTTATTCTGCGCGATTACCCACGGGTTGTCCTCAAACTTCTTAAAGCCCAATGAAATCTTCTTGGTTTCAGGATTTATATCCTTTATATAAACATCCATTGTATCGCCTACAGCGCATACCTCCGACGGATGCTTGATCTTGTTCCATGAAAGCTCGCTTATGTGAACAAGTCCGTCAACGCCGCCGATGTCGACAAAAGCACCGAATGATGTAAGTGACTTAACCGTACCCGTGTAGTGCTTGCCTACCTCGGCAGCGGCCCAGAATGCATCCTCCCTGGCCTTGCGCTCCGCTTCGAGAATTACACGTGCTGAACCTACTACTCTCTTTCTTCTCTCATCAAGCTCGATAAGCTTGAACTTCAAAGTTGTGCCTACAAGACTCTGAAGGTCTGACACATACCTCTCTGAAGCCTGACGCGCCGGAATAAATACCTGCGAGCCGTCCGTCAAAGCAATAACGCCGCCCTTAACAGCCTTTACTACCTTGCCCTCCATAATCTCACCAGATTCGTAAGCCGCTTTGATTTTGTTCCAGCTCTCCATAGCTACCAATTTCTTTCTTGATAAAACTACCTTTCCTTCAGCATCATTTACGCCTACAACGTAAACTTTGATGGTGTCGCCTTCCTTTACAACATCAGACGGCTCAAGTGACGGGTCATCCGTTATCTGATCTGCGGCAAGCTGACCGTTGTATTTAAATCCGCCCAGATCCAAGATTACTTCATTCTTGCGGATTTCCACAACCTGTCCATCCACAATGTCCCCGTTGTTAAGAGTTTTCTGTTCGTAGTTTTCGAACAGCTCTGCAAAACTCTCCTCATTTTTTAAATTCTCACTCATAGCCTTTACTACCTCCTGGATAATACGCGCGGGCGTTGAGGCTCCCGCCGTAATTCCTATTTTATTATATTGTTTTTGCGGAAGCTCTTCCGCGGTTTGGACATGATAGGTCTCCGGACATACCCGCCGGCAAATCTCAAACAGCTTTTTTGTATTCGAACTGTTGCTTCCGCCGACAACGATCATACACTCGGATTCTGCCGCCAGCTCCGCAGCCTCGGACTGCCTATTCTTTGTCGCACTACATATTGTATCAAATTCCAGGGTACTTTTGCAAGTGTTTTTTAAAATTTGTACGATTTGCACAAAATTATTTTTTTTGATTGTTGTTTGTGCCACAACGCAGAGCGGTTTTTTTCCAAAATCTGTATTTATTTCCGTCGCGTCACTGTTTATTATAACAGCTTCGTTATCGCACCAACCGTTTATGCCCGTTACCTCCGGATGCTTTTCGTCGCCGACAATTACAATTTGGTATCCTTCGCCGTGGTATTTCCGGACAATTTTATGGATTTTTTCAACAAACGGACATGTTAAATCCGTATACGGTCTTTGCCCGATTTTATCATACACATCCTTACCCACGCCGTGGGCGCGGATGACGATTTCACAATCATCCGGAATATCCTCCACGCGCTCGTATGAATACACCCCGCGCGCTTTTAAATCGTCAATTACCTGCTGATTATGAATTATATCTCCGAGCGTCGCTATCTTTCGTCCTTCCTTTAACGCGTTATACACGCCGTCCACCGCTCGCTTGACCCCGAAGCAAAAGCCCGCCGTTTTCGCAACCTTAACAGGCATGCCGCCGCCTCCTTATTATCATTCTACGCTGTGCACCGCTTCCGCCCAATCCGGCAGTCCGGTGAGACTGTTACAATATTCGAACATATCCGTTATATCCACATCTTCCATAAGCGCAAAGCCGGATACATCTATACTGCTCAGAGCCTTGCAATCCGCGAACATATTGCTCATGTCCTTAACCTTTGACGTGTCAAAGCCGGACACGTCAATCGTCTTAAGCAAATCGCAAAAGCAGAACATGAACGACATCCTCTCCGCATTTGACGTGTTAAAGCCCGAAACATCTATACTCTCAAGTGAACGGCAGAAAGAGAACATACCGCTCATATCCTTCGCGCTCGATGTGTCAAAGCCGGTCACATCAATACTTTTGAGCTTTTCACAGCTTGAAAACATACTGCCGAAATTCGTAACCTTCGATGTGTTAAATCCGCTGACATCCAGTTCCTCAAGAGAGCTGCAATAATCGAACATATCCATCATGCTATCCGCATTGGATGTGTCAAATCCCGTTACATCAATACTTTTGAGCGATTCACAGAATGCGAACATACTGTTGAAATCAGTGCATTTTGATGTGTTAAACCCGGTCATATCGGCCTGCGTAAGCGATGAGCAGTTATACATCATTCTCGAAAGGCTTTCAGCTTCGTCAACCCTGAAACAGCCGTTAAAGTTTATTTCCAGAACATTCTCGTAATTATAAAATAAATCCTCAGCGGCGTCCTTGCCGTTTATGCCTCCGTTTGCGCCTATATAAAGATTATATTTTCCCCCGCTTTTCTCCGCGGGCTCAACCCACGCCATGACCGATCCGTTTTTTGCGCCCGACACATCCCATGCGGTTTCATTTTTATTTTTGAGCGTATCGGTAAACGTAACGGAGACAATATCATTTCTTGTATAAGAATTGTTGGTAAGCACGTATTCATCCGTACTCACATCTGAAGAACCGCACATTACGTTGTTTACCCATGATGTGTCGGTTACGCGCGAACCGGATGAGGAACCGCCTATGCCTCTGTATATAAACATCCCCGTAACCATGCCTATAATACAAACGGCGAGCACGCTCGCCGCTATAATAAGCGGACGCTTATTTTTGTTCTGCGGTCTTTCGGGGTTTTTGTAAGGCATCGGGCCATTTTGCAATCCCTGTGACGGCTGCACCGCCCCGCCGGTAAGCCCTGCTATGAACTCGTCCATGTTTCGAGTACGCTTTTCGGGCGCGGGAGCCAGCGCGCGCGCCATCGCCGATTTCTGCGCCGGCGTCAACGGCTTTTTCATTTTAACGTCAAGACTTGCCTTGTCGTTCATTATCCTGTCTATAGCCTCAGGCAGACATGCGCCCGTTATGCAATAATACATCGTCGCGGCAAATGAGTACACATCCGACCACGGGCCGGTAGAACCGTTACCCGAATACTGCTCAAACGGGCTGAAACTCTTTTTAACAACCAACTGCGACGCGTCGCCGGCCGAAATATCCTTTGCCGCGCCCAAATCGAGCAAGCGGACGCTTCCGTCGGTGCGTATCATAATATTATCCGGACTTATATCGCGGTGCACTATCCCCATGCGGTGCAAACGCGCAAGTCCCTTCATGAGCGGCAAAAGCATACCCACGACCTCGTCAAAGCTCATGATACCGTTTCTTTTTATATAGGATTTAAGCGTTTCGCCCTCCACATAGTCCATTACTATATATGAGGTTCCGTTCTCTTCAAAGGCGTCAATAACCCTTACCACCTCCGGAATATCCGAAACCCGCGCCATCTTTCTCGCTTCGTTTATAAAGCTTGTCCTTCCTCTTTTGAGCGAGTCGAACATCTCTCCGGTCACATCCCAGCTTATGCTGTTACCGACAGAATTGTTACGGCTGCCCATGCTTCGGGGAAAATATTCCTTTATCGCGACACGCGAATTGAGCACAAGGTCATAGCCTATGTAGGTTATACCAAATCCTCCCTGGCCGATTACGCAGCCGACAAGATATCTGCCATGGAGTATCGTATTTGGCTTCATCGCAAACGGAATTGCGGCTTCCGACCCGTTTTTATGTCCGCAATTCGGGCAGTAGCCCCCGCTGCTTTTAAGCTCTGTCATACATTTCATACAACGATTTACTTCCATACGCTTTTCCTCCCGTATATTATATTTATAAATTATATATCCTTTCCAATACCCCGTCCGCAAGCTCCTGCGTCTGCGCGGAATCGAGCTTTTTACCCTTGTACTGCGTAAAATCCATCGGCTCGCCGTATTTAACCGTTATTTTATGCATCCATCTGTATTTGCCGTCTATATGCACCGGCACAACCGGCACTCCGCATTTTGCGGCAATAAGCGCCACGCCCGGCTTTGCGTCAGGCTTTTGCCCTGCCTTTACGCGTCTGCCCTCAGGGAATATCAGCATGACGCCGCCGGACCGGAATATTTTCAAAGCCGTTTTAAACGCCGCAATATCGCCGCGCCCCCTGTGTATGGGGAACGCGCCGAGCTTCGTTATAAGACCGCCGAAAAGCTTGTTCTTAAACAACTCGCTCTTAGCCATGAAATTAAGCTGCCTCGGACATGTTATGCCCGCCATTACCGGATCGAGATTGCTGCTGTGGTTAAAAGCCACTATAACCGCACCGTCCTTTGGCACATTCTCTTTTCCCTCCACGCGTATTCTGAATACCGGCAGTAAAAGAATTCTTACCAGCACCACGCAAAATGAGTAAAACATCAACCGTTCACCTCCGCTTTGCGTATCATGTCTATGACCGTCTCCGCCGACTGCTCAAAGTCCATGTCGCTTGTGTCCACCAAAACCGCGTCCTCCGCCTGCCGGAGCGGCGACACGGCTCTGTGCATGTCGTTGTAATCCCTTGTTATTACATCCTCTTTTATTTCGTTAAAATCACATTCCACGCCGTTTTCGAGATATTCGCGGTACCGGCGCACAGCTCGGTTTTCAACCGACGCCGTAAGATATATTTTAAGCTCCGCGTCGGGCAGAACCGTTGTGCCTATATCCCTGCCGTCCATTATCACGCCGCCCTTTTTCGCCATGCCGCGCTGCATGTTTACGAGCCGCTCTCTCACCTCCGGTATGGCAGCCACTGCCGACGCCGCCATAGACGCGTCGTTTTCGCGGATACGCTCCGTGACGTCCGCGCCGTTAAGGTACATACGCTGAACTCCGTTTTCATAGCTTATATCAATATGGATATTATCGAGCTCCGAAACGAGCCTGCCCCGCTCATTGACAGGGTCTATACCGTTTTCTATACCGTAAACTCCGACCGTGCGATACATCGCTCCGGTGTCTATATAAATATACCCGAGCCTTGCCGCCGCGCGCTTGGCAACGGAGCTTTTTCCCGCGCCCGCCGGGCCGTCAATCGCTACGGAAATCTTCCCGCGCCGGCCTATATCGGGTCGCAGCACCGAAGCGCCGCGCAAATACGCGTGCACAAGCTCCGAATTGCCCTTATCGGTGTTTATGTATACCATAACCCTTATGCACATCGGAAGCGCGTTGTCAATATCGGGCGCTGCCATATCCAGAAGCGGAATGTCCGAAATGCTCATGCGCCTTACAGCCGCCGCCGGAAACGCGGCGGTCAGGTCGGGCGTTACCGTAAATATAATGCCCGCAATATCGTCCACGGCTATATTATTATCGTTTATAATCTGCAAAAACATCTCCTGAGTCGATGCAAATATTTCCTCTTTTGTATTCGCCGCCGCTGTTGTGGCGCCGCGTATCGCTCTTATTGCCATTTTATATTTCCTTTCTTATACTGCCCTGTGTCCCAGACCTATAACTATATCGTTGAGATTTAAAAGTCCGAGGGCGAAGAACAGACATACCGAGATATGCGAGCCGCTGCGCGCAATCCCGATTTTACCGCCCAGGTTCAGGCCGAAGCACTTGCTTGAAATCTGCTCGATCGCCTCGTGCGCCGCGCCCGCCACAGCGCCCTCCTCGGCATGCGTATCGCCTATAACGCCCTCGCGCTTGGCCGCGACAACGGCGCGTTCGAGCATCTTCTGTACTCCGTTTCTGAACTCGCTCCCGAAATCCACGGCCGCCGCCTTTATTCCCATGTCCAAAAGCTCGGCCTTGACTTCATTTTCCTCCTCGCGCGTTTCGCTCATTGCCATGCGCACCGCCGCCTTACAAACTCTTTTGCTTCCTACTTCCATACTTCCGTACTCCTTTACATTCCCGCGCTCATGCCCGCGAGATAGCCTGTTGACCACGCGCATTGCAGATTAAACCCGCCCGTGTAGCCGTCCACATCAATTATCTCACCCGCAAAATACAGTCCCTTCGTCTTTTTTGACTCCATTGTAGACGGGTCTATTTCACTCACCTTAACTCCGCCGGAGGTCACAATCGCCTCCGCAATCGGGCGAAACCCCGTTATGTGCAGAGTAAGCCCCTTTATTGCCTCGCCCAGCCTTCGGCGCTCCTGCTTTGTGATTTCATTAACGCTCTTATGCGGTTCTATCATGGCAATATCAATCACCACCGGTATCAGCGCCTTCGGCAAAAGCGCGTCCAAGGCGTTTATGATATGCTTATTTTTCTGTTTCTCAAAGTCGCGCAGAATACGCGCGTCAAGCTGCTGCGCGTCCAGGGCCGGTTTTAAATCTATTATTATCTCACAGCCGCCCTTTAAATTCTTTATATGCGCCGAAAGCGACAGTATAAGCGGGCCGGATACCCCGAAATGGGTAAATAACATTTCCCCAAATCCGGAATGAATACGTTTCCCGTCTTTGGCATATGCGGTCACTTCGACATTTTTAAGAGACAGTCCCATGAGGCTTTCGCACCATTTTTCCCGCGCCGTTAGCGGCACCAATGACGGAACGGGCTTTATTATGGTATGCCCCGCCGCCCTTGCGAGTCTGTATCCCGAACCGTCAGAACCGGTCTGCGGATACGATGCGCCGCCGGTGCATAGTATAACCCTTTCGCCCGTTACAGTGCCGGAGGTCGTGTTTACGCCCGTTATCCTGCCGTTCTCCGTAAGGAGCGATTTAACCTCCGCCTTAATAAGCTTCACATTATTCTGTAACGCGTATTTTCGCATTGCCCGAACCACATCGCGCGCGTCGTCGCTTTCGGGAAAAACCCGTCCGCCGCGCTCGACCTTTGTCTTGACGCCGTAGCTTTCCATAAGCTCCGTTATATCGTCATTGGTAAAGGTGTAGAGCGCCGAATAAAGGAACCTTCCGTTTACCGGATACATCTCTATCATATCTTCTATATCACAGGCATTGGTTATGTTGCACCGTCCCTTGCCCGTAATTCTCAGCTTGCGCCCCACCGCGTCGTTTTTCTCTATAAGCACGACCTTGTCGGCTGTTTTTGCGGCTGTTCCGGCGGCCATAAGCCCCGCCGCGCCCGCGCCGCATACTATAACGGTCATTTTACACCCCAATTCTCGGTCATTCTCACATACCCCTCAACGGAGGGGCTCACGTCGGTCTTTATCTTCGCGCTCGTTACAATGCTGTTTTTTATAAAGCACACCGGCGAAAACGGCATGTCCTCGTATACTCTGCCGTAAAGCTCCTTCGCAACCGCCTTCATGTCCGCGTCAAGCGAAACCGTACCCATCTGAGCGAGCAGCGTGTCCGTATCCGGATCGGCGTATCCGAAATAGTTGCCCGACGACGCCGCAAGCGGCGTCAAATCGTTATTTGGAAGAAGCTCCGTCTCGCCCACGAATAAATCATAATCCTTAATGTTTATTCTGTAATTCAATTCCGAAGCCGTGCATTTGATAACATTTGCCCTCATTCCTATTGTGTTCATCTTATTCGCAAGCTCTGCGGCAAGCTTAACCCGCTCCTCGCTCTCGCTGTTTACAAGTATGCGCACCGAAAAATAGGTAAGCCCCGCGGGCGCCGCTTTATAATACGTGCCGTTGCCGTCGGTTTTCCAACCCGCGTTTTCCAGCAGCGAAACCGCGCCGTTTTCGTCGGCGCGCAGCTTCTTTCTGTCGTCAAATCCGAGCCACGACGCCGGATTTAGCGCGTATTCGCTCGCGACAGCGCGCGAATAATAGATACGCGTAACCACATCGTCCCTGTCTATGAGCATTGACACGGCCTTTCGCGCCGCGTTATCGGCAAACACGGGGCTTGTCATGTTATATCCTATAAACACCATGTCGTTTGATATAAAATCCCTCACCTTCGCGTTGCCTCTGGGCATATAATTTGACATGTCAAGCATCTCTGATGTGGCAATATCCGTTACGCTCGCATTAAAAAGCGAAACGTACTTGTCATTATCGGGAATGGCGCGTATATTTATCCTGTCGAGCTTTGCCCGCGTATCGTGATGGTCCGAAAACGCCGTAAGATTTGCTCCGTCATAGTAAAACGGTCCCGTCCCCACCGGTGAAAAGCTCCCGTTCATGGAGCCGTTTTTTACAATGGGGAATATAAACAGCGCTGCGCTGTTGGGCACGGCGCGGTTAAACTTCACTTCAAGTGTTGTGTCGTCCACCGCCCGCGCGGACGCTATGGGCGCTGCCAAATCGTCATAGGGCGTGCCGCCCGTCTTTATTCTGTTTATTGTATATACCACATCGGCAGCCGTGAACGCTGTGCCGTCATGCCATTTAACGTTTTGCTTAAGATTTATCGTAACGCCCGTTCCGTCCGCGCTGTATACATACGACTGCGCCAAAACCCCCGTCGTTTTTAAATCGCCGTCAAGCCCGAAAAGCGGCTCGAATATAAATCCGCATATATCCCTGACCGTGGGCGACTTGGTCGTAAACGGATTATACTCGTCAAAATCCGTAAGCCCCACCGTAATGTCATTTGTTATATCGCTCTCCGCTCCGGCCTCGCCGTCCTGCGCTCCGTCATCCTCCGAAACGAAACCGTGCAGATAATCGGCAAACGAGCAGGAGCACAGGCAAAATGCCAGCATACATGCTGTTATTACGCTTATAAGCTTTCTCATCCTTCGTTTACTCCCTGCTGTTTTAATGCTATTATCGCGCCGAAATTCCCGCGCCTGCCCTGTGTTTTTCTATGGCTGAAAAGCAAATCACTGCTGCAATATGTGCAAATGCCGCAGTTATCTATATTTTCCTCCGGCACTCCCGCTCCGATAAGCTGCTTTACTATCGCGAGCTGCATATTCACATGATACCTTTCACCGAACTTAACGGCGGTATCATCGCCGAAATTATCTATAAAAATCCCCGCCACGTCATCCCCGACCTCAAAATGGTCGAGCTGAATTGACGGCCCCACCGCGCACAGTATATCCTCCGGCCTTGAACCGTAGTCGGATACGAGCCTGCCCACGGTTTTTGCGGCTATGCGTTTTACCGTGCCCTTCCAACCCGAATGTGAGGTCGCTATAACGCCGAGCCGCTTATCCAAAAACATCGTCGGCACACAATCGGCGTACAGGGTGACAAGGCCTATGCCTCTTTTATCTGTTATAAGTCCGTCCGCGCTGTCAAATTTATTATCGAACATAATGCCGTTCCCGGCGTCGGCCTCCGTCACGGTGCGGATTATATCGTCGTGTGTCTGGCGCGACAGCACAAGCCTTTTATAATCAACGCCTATCGCGTCCGATATGCGTCTGAAATTCTCGATTACGTTCTCCTTCTCGTCGTCGCAGTTAAATCTGAAATTCATGCTGCTGTAGCAACCGCCGCTCACGCCGCCCCTTCGCGTTGAAATACAGTGGCTTACAAGTCCCGTCGCCTCAAAGGACGGCACGACATAATACGCCGTATCTCCCCTATATCTTAATTCAAACACTGTTATTACCGCTCCTGAAATAGTTATATACCGCTTCGGCAGACTTCATATCCATCGACTCGGTATCCGCGAGGTCAACGACCTCCGCCTCTTTTATTTTATCAATATTTCCGTACTTAGTCAATAGGGCAATCCGTCTTTTTTCACCAATTCCGGGAATTTTATCGAGTTCCGACTCAATATTATCGTGTAATTTGCGAAAATATGAAATAGCGGCGTCATGGACCTCGTCCTGGATATGCGTTATGAGCTTAAAAACCGGACTTTGCGGGCTTATCTCAACCTCTCCGCCGCGCCCTACAAGTCCGCGAGTTCTGTGCCTGTCGTTTTTTACCATGCCGAACAGCGGAGTGTCGTTATCGAGCATTTCCATAAGCTCGGATATCGCATTTAAATGCCCCGTGCCGCCGTCGAGCAGAATAACATCCGGATACGGCAGAAATTTCGCGTCGCGCATATTCAGCTCGCCCGATTTTATCCGCTCCTCCTCCTCAAGACCGTGGCGGAAACGGCGGTATATTACCTCCCGCATCGACGCGTAATCATCCGCGCCCTCAACGGTCTGTATCTTAAACCTCCTGTACTTGCGCTTTGCCGGACGGCCGTATTCGAAAACCGCCATTGCCGCGACATTATCCGCGCCCTGTATGTTTGAAATATCATATGCCTCTATGCGGTTCGGAATTTTATCGAGCGACAAAAGCTCCGCCATAGCTTCCAAAACGCCGCTCTTTTCCTTTTCCTTTAAGATTTTTAGCTTGTGGTTTGACAGCGCCTTTTCCGCGTTCATGCGTACCATGGACACCATTTTCACCTTTTCGCCGCGCTTAGGCGAGGTAAGCGTTACCTTTCTGCCCTTAAGCCCGCGCAGCCACTCGCCGATTGCCTCGACATCTTCCAGCCCCGTCTCGGTTATAATTTCATCCGGTATAAAATCGCAGGACGAATAGAACTGCTTCACGAAATCGGTTATTATCTCCGCCTTATCCGACCCGCGCGCGTTTTCTATACGGTAATGCTCCCTACCCAGCACCGTGCCGCCGCGCACGAAAAACACCTCGACATACGCAATCTCGCCTTCGTACGCCGCCGCTATCACGTCCGTATCGGTATGCTTCTGTGTGTTTACAATCTTCTGTCTGTCCATTACCTCGCGTATGGAGCGTATCTTATCCCGACACGCCGCCGCCTTTTCATACTGCATCGCCGCCGCGGCGTCATTCATCTCACGGGTGAGATCCTCAATGAGCTTATCGTGCTTACCGTCGAGAAAACGGCATATTTCAAAGAATACCCGCCGGTATTCCTCCTTTGTGAGCCTTCCGGTACAGGGCGCCACACATTTGTCTATATGGTAGTTAAGGCACGGCCGCCCCTTGCGTATATCCTTTGGAAATCTCCTTGAACAGGTGGGCGGCTTAAACAGCTTCTGTATGATTTCAAGCATGTTTTTTACCGTCCCTTTTCCCATGTACGGCCCGTAATATTTAGCGCCGTCGCCAACCATCCTGTGAACCATAAAAACACGCGGGTACGGCTCGTTAATCGTGACCTTTATATACGGATACTGCTTATCATCTTTAAGAAGTATGTTATATTTCGGTTTATACTTTTTTATCAGATTGTTTTCGAGCGCGAGCGCCTCGCGCTCGGAGTCCGTTATTATATATTCAAAATACGCTACCTGCGCCACCATAGCGAGCACCTTTGGCGTGTGGTTGGAATTTTTCCTGAAATACTGGGTAACGCGGTTTTTTAATATCTTCGCCTTGCCCACATATATTACCTCGCCGTCCTTATTATGCATAAGATACACGCCGGGCTGCAATGGGAGATTTTTTATTTCCTCTTCAAAATCAAACATTATATATCACCGTCTAATAAATGCAAAAATAACTCTGCAAGCATATGCAGAGTTATTCTATGGAGTTGTCGTCTCCACAATTCCTTAATTAAATTATTCTGAGAAGTTGGATTCTATAATACCCACAAGAGTCTTTACAGCCTCATCTTCGTCCACACCGTCAGCTATGATGTTAATGTCCGTACCCTTTACAATACCAAGTGACAATACGCCGAGCAAGCTCTTCGCGTTGACGCGCCTTTCGTCTTTCTCAACCCAGATGCTTGATTTGAAAGAGTTAGCTCTCTGAATGAAAAAAGTTGCCGGTCTTGCATGAAGCCCCACTGAATTGTTGACTGTTACTGCACCTGAAACCATTAAAAAAGCCCCCTAAGCTATAAAATATTTACTGATAATAGAATACCCTAAATTTCTAAAAACGTCAATATCTTTTTATTATTTCAATTCATTTTCATCCGTTTCTACAAAATTATTTATGAAATCTTCACCATTTTCGTCAATTTCAACTACCTTGTGTTCCTTGTCCGGATTGAGTATTTCACGTATCTTTTTATCCGTTTCTTCCATGAATTCGGGGTTGTCCTCAAGGTACTTTTTGGCGTTGTCTCTGCCCTGTCCTATCTTCTGTCCCTCATAGCTGTACCATGCGCCGCTCTTCTTTATAATACCCAGTTCCACAGCCATATCGAGTATGTTTCCCGACTTTGAAATGCCCTTGCCGTACATAATGTCAAACTCCGCCTCTTTAAACGGCGGCGCCACCTTATTCTTTACAACCTTTACCCTTGTGTGGTTACCCACGATCTCCGAACCGCTCTTAAGCTGCTCCTGGCGGCGCACCTCAAGCCGCACCGACGAGAAGAATTTAAGGGCGCGTCCGCCGGTTGTGGTTTCGGGATTGCCGTACATAACGCCTACCTTCTCGCGTATCTGGTTGATAAAGATTACTGCGGTGCCCGACTTCGCGATTATTGCCGTGAGCTTGCGGAGCGCCTGCGACATAAGCCGCGCGAGCAGTCCCACATGTGTGTCGCCCATTTCTCCCTCGATTTCCGCCTTAGGAACAAGCGCGGCGACGGAGTCTATTACAATGACGTCAAGCGCGCCGGAGCGCACAAGAGCCTCGCATATATCGAGCGCCTGTTCGCCCGTGTCCGGCTGCGCCACAATAAGATTATCTATATCCACACCGAGGTTTGCCGCGTATACCGGGTCGAGCGCGTGCTCCGCGTCTATAAACGCGGCCTCCCCGCCCATCTTCTGTGCCTCAGCCACAACATGGAGCGCAACCGTTGTTTTACCCGATGATTCGGGGCCGTATATCTCTATAATCCTTCCGCGCGGAATACCGCCTATACCGAGCGCCATATCGAGCGTAAGCGAGCCGGTCGGTATCGCGTCCACGCTCGTGACATGCGTGTCTCCGAGCTTCATAATAGAGCCGGAGCCGTATTCCTTTTCTATAACCTTAAAAACAGCGTCGAGCGCCTTCTTCTTCTCCGCGCTGTCAACCCGCTCCACAGGCGGCTTTGAATTTTTATCCGATTTTGCCATAACTGTATTTTCCTTTCCGAACATTTGTTTGGTTGTGTTTATATTATACTCTAACGAGCCCTGCTTGTCAATAGCTTTTAAAAAATTTTTTCAGGAACTTTTATACCTCCTCAAGCAGCTTTAAAAATATGAATCGGCACGTTTCCTCGCGTATCTGGTCGCGGCGTCCGTTTATAAGAAGGTGGTACACGCGGATGCTGCCGCGTATGTTGATCCCCACGTACACCGTTCCGACCGGCTTCTTGGTCTTGCCGCCGGTGGGCCCGGCGAGCCCGGTTATGCCGACGCCTATATCCGCGCCCGTTCTGCGGCATATCCCCTCCGCCATCTGGTACGCGACGTCATGCGATACCGCGCCAAATCTCTTAAGCGTTGCCGCCTTTACGCCCAGCTCGCGCATCTTTGCCGAGTTCGCGTATGTCACTATCGTCTCGTCAAACACGCCCGACGCGCCCGACACATCCGTAATAAGCGCGGAAAACAAGCCGCCCGTGCAGCTTTCCGCCGATGATATTTTAAGATTTTTCGATTCGAGCAGCCGCACAAGCTCCTCGTTTATTCCGTTCATTTCAGCACGCATTTAAACTACTCCTTCCCGCGCCGTTTTGTCAATCCGGATACACCTCTATTAATTCCACGCCCGCCAACGCTTCGGCCTCAAGCGCTTCCGTGTCAAGAGCGGATTCTATGCGCTCGACCTCCGAACGCTTCGGATTGAGCTTTGGATGCTTTGGCGTAAACACCGTGCAGCAATCCTCATACGGCAAGATTGACGTGTCGTATGTGCCTATCTTCTCCGCGCGCTGTATGACCTCTATTTTATCCATACCTATAAGCGGCTGAAGAACCGGCATATCTATTACCGCGTTTGTAACGTCGAGCGCCGCGAGCGTCTGGCTCGCGACCTGTCCCACGCTCTCGCCCGTAACAAGCGCCTTTGAGCCGTGCGCAAGCGCAATCTTTTCGGATATGCGCATCATGAACCTGCGCATGATAAGCGTCATGTACTCCTCCGGACACTTGTCGCGTATATTTAACTGTATTTCCGTAAACGGCACTATATACAGCTTCATTTTTGATGTGTATCTCGCGATAATCTTCGCAAGCTCTATAACCTTTTCCTTTGCCCTGTCGGAGGTGTACGGGAACGAAAAGAAATTTACGGCGTCAATGGTTACGCCGCGCTTGGCAATCATATGCCCCGCTACCGGACTGTCTATGCCGCCCGACAGAAGAAGAGTCGCCTTTGAGCCGGAGCCTATGGGCATGCCGCCCTGGCCGGGCACTCGCTTCTCCCTTATATAGACATACGCTCCCGCCTCGCGTATCTCGCACATTACCGTTATTTCCGGATTATGCACATCGCATACAATATCCGAAAACGCGTCGTCAAGCTCGCCGCCGAGCTCTATCGCAAGCTGCGTGGAATTTAGCGGGAACGACTTGTCCGCCCGCTTTGCCTCCACCTTAAACCGCGCGGGCCTGCTGAGATCTTCTTTAAGATATTCCTTCGCGGTACGGACTATTTCGGAAAATTCCTTTTCGCACAATGCCGCCTTTGTAATCGACGTTATGCCGAATATCATCGACATGCGCTCAACGACAATATCCGCTTTATCCGCGTCAAATTCGTCAACATACACCGCCGCCTGACATATCCAGACACGGCAGGGCGTGATGTTTTTTAAAGAGCTTTTGATATTATCTGTTAACATTTTTTCAAACCTCGGACGGTTTCCGCCCTTTAGTATTATCTCGCCGTACTTGGCGATTATGGTTTCACGCATATTATTATCCTCCGTTCCCCGTTACATATACCTCTTAATAGTTTCCGCCTCATCGGCTATTTTTTCCGCCGCGAATATTATCTCCTCGTCGGTCGTTGACGCGGCAAAGCTTATTCTTACGGCTCCGCCCACGGCAGCGCCGTCAAGCCCCATCGCCGTCAGGACATGACTCGGCTGCGGCTTATGGCTCGAACACGCCGAGCCTGTCGATACATATATTCCGTGCCGCTCTATGGCGTGCAAAAGTATTTCCGCCTTTATGCCTAAGAACGAAACATTTAAAACGCTTCCGGAATTATGCTCGTCCGAGCCGTTAAACCGTATAAAATCCAGTCTTTCGCTCAGCCTTCGCTTCATAAGCCCGCGCTTTCTCCTAAACTCCTCCGTATCGCAGCCGCACTCTGCCGCAGCCGCCGCAAACGCGAGTATTCCGCCGACATTCTCCGTGCCGGGGCGTATTTCACTCTGCTGCTCTCCGCCGTACAGCACCGGAGTTATGCGCGGGTTTTTCATATACAGCGCTCCGCAGCCCTTAAAGCCGTGTATCTTATGCGCGCTGATTGTCAGCATGTCCGCGCCCAGTCTGTTGATATTAACGGGCATTTTGCCGAAGGACTGAACGCAGTCCGTATGAAATATGGCCTTGGGACATTTCTCATGCACCGCCGCCGCAATCTCCTCTATCGGCTGAACCACTCCGGTTTCGTTATTTGTATGCATTACGCTTACAAAAATTGTGTCGGGAGTAAGGCTCGCGGCAAGCTTTTCAGTGTCCACGCGTCCGTTACCGTCCACATCGGCAAATACCGTGTCAAAGCCCTCTTCACCAAGTCTATGCACCGCCTCTATCACCGATGGGTGCTCTATTTCAGAGGTTATAACGCGCCTGCCCTGCTTTGCGAGTCTATGCGCTGTGCCGAATACCGCAAGATTATTCGCCTCCGTTCCGCCGGAGGTGAAATATATATTTTTTCTGTCCCCTCCAAGCATTTTCGCAAGTGTGTCCCTCGCCGCCGTGATAAGCTTTTCCGCGCGCAGTCCCATACCGTGCAGCGACGACGGGTTTCCGAACTCCTCCGCGGCCGAGCACATCGCGTCTATCGCGGCGCGGCACGGCTTTGTTGTCGCCGCGTTGTCAAGATATATCATTACTGTCCCCTTCTATTCACCGTTATTAATTATAACAACACCTGTTCCGCTCCTCACCGTTATTTCACAGGCGTCCGATACTATGATATTGCTGTTACCCCGACTTGTCCCGAAATATAACGTTTCATCCTCCAGCGGCCATTCAAGCCCGCTTGATGTTATGCCGCAAAGGTCGCCGCATACGGGTATTATAGACAATGTGCGCCCGCGTTTTTTGCAAAGCTTCAGCCTGTCTTTTAATATGTGAATTTCATTCCTATCGTCTATAAGATACGCGCCCGCAAACCGTGACATGAGAAAAATATCCGTCAGCGTGTGGTCAAGCCTGTCTCCGGTCATTCCCAGGAGCATTATCTCACTATAGCCATGCTCCGCCGCGTATGTCACAGCAAGCTCGCCGTCGGTAAAATCCTTCCGTGTCGGATACGCGTATGCTTTAACCGACGTATCACGCTCGGACGAGTCAAAATCGCCTATAACGACGTCCGGCGCTATACCCATTTTTTTCGCATGCTTAACGCCGCCGTCGGCGCATATTATAAAATCGCCGCTCTTAAGCTGCGATTTTATGTATTCATAATCGTTTATGGTTCCGTTCCCGATTACAACCGCGCGCATACGGCATCAAGCTCCTTCATATTCTCTCTAACATTCCCGTTAAACACAGCGCTTCCCGCGACTATTACATTCGCGCCCGCAGCTATGGGCTCGGCTATGTTTGCCGCCGTCACTCCGCCGTCGATCTGAATGAGGAAATCCTTGCCGGCGGCTGCTCTTAACGCCGTTATTTTTTCATCAACCGCCTTTATATATTCCTGCCCGCCGTAGCCCGGCTCAACTGTCATACACAGCGCCATGTCCAAGCGATCCAGATACGGCATTACCGCGTCAATAGGCGTTTTTGGCTTTATCGCCAGCCCCGCGCGCTTGCCTCGGCTTTTTATCATGTTAATACATTCGTCTGTATTATCCGTCGCCTCGGCATGGAATGTGACAATATCCGCGCCCGCGTCAATAAACTTTTCTATATACCTCTCCGGCTCGGTTATCATAAGATGCACGTCAAAGACGATATTTGTCCTCTTTCTAAGCGACTCGATTATGGGAAACCCGAAGCTTATGTTCGGCACAAACACGCCGTCCATAACGTCGATATGCAGCCAGCGCGCTCCCGCTCGCTCCGCGTCTCCGACCTGATTGCCGAGCTTTACAAAATCCGCCGCCAAAATGGACGGTGAGAGAATTATTTCCATGATTTCCTGCTCCTTTGAATTTCATACAGCTCCTTATAAGACGCATATCTTGAAGGAGCGATTTTTCCGGCTTCCACCGCGCGTTTTACGGCGCAGTCCGGCTCGCCTATATGGGCGCAGCCCCTGAACCGGCAGCCGCCCGAAAGGGCGCGCATCTCCGGGAAATACCACGCCATATCCTCCGGCGCCACCGTTTCCGGGTCTATTGACGAAAATCCGGGCGTGTCCAGAACATATCCGCCGCCCCGCGCCCGCAGCAGCTCGACATGCCTTGTGGTATGTCTGCCGCGGCTTATCTTATCCGAAACGGAGCCGGTTTCAAGCTTGTTTCCGGTAATCAGCGTAAGCAGGCTTGACTTGCCCACGCCGCTTACGCCCGCAAACGCGGCAACCCTGCCGGCCACGGCGCTAAAAAGCTCCTCCGTTCCGTCGCCGTTTGCCGCGCTTACGCAAACAGCCTTGTATCCCGCGTTTTTATATATCCCGACCAGTTCCGCGCAGTCGGCAAGGTCGGATTTATTTATGCACACCATCGGTTCAATACCGTTTATTTCAGCGTTTACAAGCATACGGTCAATCACCGCCGTGCTCGGAGCGGGGTTTTTCGCCGCCGCCACCACGACCATCATGTCTATATTCGCCACAGCGGGACGAATGAGGCAGGAACGGCGCGGGTATATCTCAATAATCGCGCCCTTTCCGTTTTTAACCTCTATCTCCACCTCGTCGCCTATCATCGGAACGATATGCTCTTTGCGAAATTTCCCGCGCGCTTTACATTCGACGGATTTGCTCTCATCGGTAATGACATAGTAAAATCCGCCTATGCCCTTATAAATTATACCCTTCATTTAAAATGTTACCGTCTTATCGCTTATTTTAGCGCCGTCAATATACGCCTGTATGCTAACGCTGCCGCTGTCGGGTATCTCGACAGTAACCTGCCCTTCCGATTTCGAATGGGTAGCGTTGTGCACCGTAACGCCGTTTGCCACAATCTGCACGTTTACCGTATCGTTTTTCACATCGGACGGTATTCTTACCGTGTACATATGCGACTGCGCGGCGGGAGGATTATCCCTATTGCTCTCCGGCTGCGTCTGTGTCTGTGTCTGCGGCTGCGGCTTCTCCGTTTCGGTTCCCGCCGTTTCCACCGCCGGTGGCGCGGCGGCGGCTCCGTTTGAAATCACAAGCGATACCTTCGTGCCGGACTTAACCGTTGTGTTCGCGGCAGGGCTCTGGTTTATTACCGTGCCTTCCGGCTGCGTAGAGTTTCTGTTCGATACCGAGCCGAGGATAAGCCCCGCCTGATTTATGGCGCTCTCCGCCTCCGCGAGCGAGTACCCGCTAACTCCCGGCACAACCACCGTTCCCTGTTCCTCGGTTCCGGAATCGGGGCCGACGCTGTAATGAATTGTAACCGTGTCGCCCGCGTTAAGATGCGTTCCTGCCTCCGGAGTCTGTCGCACGGTGTACCCTGTTTCAACCGTGTCGCTGTACTCCGTAACAAGCCTGTATGTCAGCCCGCATGTCTCGATTTGTGCAATCGCGTCCTCAACTCTCTGATTTATCACGGACGGAACCTCAATATTTCCGCCCGAAGAACCTAAGGATATAACCAGGGTAATGGGCTCGCTGCGCTTCGCCTCGACGCCCGGAGCGGGCATCTGCGAAACCACGCAATCCTCCGGCACATCGTCCGATATTGAATACTCCAGTTCATCGCTTATCTTATACCCGTAGCTGTCCGCCTTATCCCGCGCTTCTTCAAGAGTAAGGTTCAGCAAATCCGGCACGGTCTTTGAAAACGGCTTAAACATTATTATTATAATTCCCGCCGCAATCAATAACAGCGCCGCGACCGTTGAAAACGCGAGAAGCACGGCGTTTCGCTCGGCGTGTTTGCGCTTTGCGCGGCCTCTGTCCTTCTGCTTAACTCGAGTGTTCCTGCCTATCCCCGTAACTTCCTCGCGGCTTACGGTTCGTTTTTCCTCAACGCGTTCAGCCGGTATGTCGCTTCTTTCACCGTCGCTAACCCCGCGTTCGCTCTCCTTTGACGGCAGCGGCTCATCCGCAAGCACCGCCCTCAAATCCTCAAGCAGCTCGCGCGTGTTCTGATAACGTTTACTCTGCTCGCGGTCCATTGCCTTCATCGTCACGTACGCCAAATCCTGAGGCACATCGAGATTTACGCATTTTACATTTACCGGCTCCTCCTCTATATGCATGAGCGCAATAGATACCGGCGAGTCGCCGTCAAACGGAACGCGCCCCGCGAGCATTTCATAAAGCACAATACCCAATGAGTATATATCCGAGCGCACATCGGTATATCCGCCGCGGGCCTGCTCCGGTGAAATGTAGTGTACGCTTCCCATCGCGGTTCCGCCCGCTATGGACTTATCCGCCTCCATTGCCTTTGCGATACCGAAATCCGTAACCTTGAGCACGCCTCCCGGCGCCATGATTATATTCTGCGGCTTTATGTCGCGGTGTATTATTCCGCGCTCATGCGCCGCCTGTATGCCCTGTCCTATCTGAATGGCATAATCGCACGCCTCCTGCCATGGCATACGCTGATGCTGCTTTATGTATTCCTTTAGCGTAATACCGTCAACCAGCTCCATTACCATGTAGTTGAGACCGTCAAACTCGCATACGTCATATACCGAAACGACATTCGGATGCACAAGGCTCGCGGACGACCGCGCTTCCCGTATGAAGTTTGAAACCACCGTGCTGTCGCTTTCGTAGCTGTCGCGAAGTATCTTTATCGCGACGTCGCGGTCGAGCACCTTGTCGTGCGCCTTATACACGACCGCCATGCCGCCCTTACCGATTTTATCTAAAAGCTCGTAGCGTTCGCTAAGCGTCGAACCGACGAGATTATCAGCGTTAATCATAAACTATTCTACCCCTTCCATAACAACAGCGGTAATATTATCCGCGCCGCCGCGCATAAGCGCGAGCTCCGTAAGCTTTTTGACCGCATGTTCCGCGTCATTGCCGCAAACAACAGCTTGCAGCTCACTGTCCTCGATCTCTCCGAATAACCCGTCGGAACACAGCAGCAGCTTCTCTCCGTTATATTCTCTTACGCCGACGTCTACCTTTACTGTCGGCTCAACGCCCATTGCGCGCGTTATTCTGTTTCGGTGCGGATGGTGTTTTGCCTCCTCCGGCGTTATCATTCCCAGCTTAACAAGCTCCTGGACATACGAATGGTCGCGCGTAATCTGTACAATTTCCTGCCCGCACATATACGCGCGGGAGTCGCCCACATGCGCGTATATTACGTATCCATCCCGCACCATACACATTGTAGTGGTCGTGCCCATGCCCATAACTCTTACATTCTCGCATGAATACCGGAAAATCCTCTCGTTCGCGCAGACAAAAGCCCGCCTTAGAACCTCCTGTGTCTGAAACCTGTCAAACTCCGGCTCCATGTTCGTTTGCACGTATTCCTCTATACACGAAACCGCCATGGCGCTCGCTACCTCGCCCGCGCTGTGGCCGCCCATACCGTCGGCGACAACCGCATAGGAATACGCTGTGCTGTCGTACACACCAAAGCTGTCCTCATTGATTTTTCGTACCTTTCCGACATCTGTTAGCGCTTTGATATTCAATACAACACACCCCTTTCTTTACGTATTTATCTCCTGTTTGTATATTTCCCCACCGATTGAACCGGTAGCTTATATCTCCCTTATTCCTGCGGCCTTCTTCCTCAGCTGTCCGCACGAGGCGGAAATATCCGCGCCCAGCTCGCGCCGTATCGTGGCGTTAACGCCATGGCCGCAAAGCCGCCGCAAAAAAGCGTTTATTTCATCGCGCGAGCCCTTGCGATAGCTTCGCTCCTCGACCCTGTTTACCGGTATGAGATTTACATGCGCGCCGAGCGGCTTTATGAGCGCCGCAAGCTCGTCGGCGTTATCCGGACTGTCGTTTACCCCGTGTATCAGCGAATACTCAAAGCTTAGCCTACGTCCGGTTTTGTCCGCGTAATATCTGCATGCCGCAATAAGCTCGTCAATTTTATATATACGGTTCACGGGCATAATACTGTTTCGTATCCCGTCATTTGGCGCGTGCAGCGAGATCGTAAGCGTTATGGGAAGCCCCTCGTCCGCAAGCTTATAAATCCCCGGCACAACGCCGCAGGTCGAAAGCGTTATATGCCTGTAGCCTATATTTTTTCCCTTCTCATGGTTTATGTTGTGAAGAAAAGTAATCACATTATCATAATTATCGAGCGGTTCGCCTATACCCATGAGCACAATATTTGAAATCCTTTCGCCCATATCCTTTTCGGCAAATATCACCTGATTTAAAATCTCGCCCGCGGTAAGCGAACGGTACAGACCGCCTATTGTTGACGCGCAGAACCGACATCCCATGCGGCAGCCTATCTGCGAGGATATGCAGATTGTAAGTCCGTGGTGATAGCGCATCACGACGCTTTCGATGCAGTTGCCGTCGGGCAGGCGAAACAGATACTTCACCGTGCCGTCAATCGCCGATACGAGTTTGCGCTCAATCTCAAGCGTGGAAACATATGTATCGCGCGAAAGCTTACCGCGCAAAGCTTTTGAAATATCGGTCATCTCGTCGTATGAAGTGACTCCCAGATGCAGCCACTTAAAAATCTGCGCCGCGCGGAATTTCTTCTCGCCCATAGCCGCCAGATACTCCTCAAGCTCGCCGTACTCAAAATCCTTTAAATCTATCATATGCCCTCCGCCGCGCGGCGCGTTTACGCCCTCACCAGTCTGCACACATAGAACCCGTCCGAATTATCGGTATCGGGCAAATATGTCTTTTCAAAATCCTTCTTAAAACCGCCGTTTTCGTTTAGGAACTTATCCACCACCCCGCCGTTTTCGGCGGGGTTTATCGTGCATGTGGAATATACCAGCACACCGTTATCCTTCAAATACTTTGCTCCGTTTTTAAGTATGGCAAGCTGCAAATCGGGCAGCCGCGATATATCGTTACGGCCAAGCTTTATATCCGGTTTCCTCCGGATAACGCCTATGCCCGAGCACGGCACATCGCAGAGTACCCTGTCGGCAATACCCGTAAAAGCGTCGTTTTGTATTGTTCCGTCGCTTATTCTCGTCTCTATCGAGCTAAGCCCCAGCCGCTTCGCGGCGTCGGCTATAAGCTTTATCTTATGCTCGTGCACATCGCAGGCTATGACCCGCCCGCTATCGCGCATAAGCTCCGCTATATGCGTTGATTTACCTCCGGGCGCGGCGCACATGTCTATTACCGTCTCGCCTTCCCTCGCGCCGAGCGCGAGAGCGGCATGATACGCGGCTCTGTCCTGCACGCTGAACCACCCGTTATTATACATCTCGTTTTTTCCTACGTCAAAGCCCTCGCTGTATACCAGCGCGCCCTCGCACGGCCAAGCCTCTATCCCCTGTGCAAAAAGCCTGCCGCAAAGCGTTTGGGCGTCGCATTTTAAGATATTTGCTCTAAGCGTAAGCGGCGCCGGCTCGTTTAAAGCCGCCATAACGCGCTCCGCGCGTTCGCTGCCGAGGCTGTCACACAGCAGCCGCACTGTATCCGCGCTGTACGAATATTTAACGGCGAGCCGCTCCGTTTCATCCTCCGGATACCCGATAACGCAGCCGTCACGGCAAAAAGACCTTAAAACGGCGTTTACAAATCTGTCGCTGCCGTTTCTGCCGTAGCGTTTTGCAAGCTTAACGCTCTCGTTCACCGCCGCGCTGTCCGGTATTTTATCCGTATAGATGAGCTGGTACAGACCCAGCTCCAGTATTATCCTTATATAATCGGCAAGCTTTTTCGGTTTGATTTTTGAATAACGTTTTATTACATACAAAAGCGTATAATGCCGCGATATTACGCCGTAAACCAAGTTCGTGACAAGCGCTTTGTCCGCCGCGGTCATGTCCTTCGCGCCGCTAAGATATTTTTTCAGCGCAAGGTTTGAGTACGCCCCGTTTTTAAAAACATCATACAGCACAAGCAGCGCCGCCTCGCGCGCCGCTGTCAATCCCGTCTCCTTTGGCTGCTGCCCATAACTATCATAAGAAGTCTCAATACCTGCAAAGCGGTTGACGCCGCCGCCGCGAAGTACGTCATAGCCGCGGCTCTTAACACCTTCCTTGTGCCCTTCAGTTCATCCTCGTCGAGTATCGCCATTTCCTCCAACGTCCTCAATGCCCTCGCGCTCGCGTTTGTCTCCGTGGGGAGCGTCACGAGCTGAAACGCGAATACGGCGCAGTACAGAACAACGCCGAACAGCGCAAACCTCGTCGCGCCCAGTATAATACCGATAAGGATAATCGGTATTGACGTGTAGTTACAAATATTGACGAGCGGAACCATGCCGTTTCTAAGCTTTATCGGCACATACCCCACCTGATGCTGCACCGCGTGTCCACATTCGTGCGCCGCTACTCCCAAAGCGGCTATGGATGTGGAATTATATGTCGCCTCCGAAAGTCTTATAACATTCTCCTTCGGGCTGAAATGATCCGTAAGTCTGCCGCTTACAAGCTCCACGCGTATGTCGCGCAGTCCGTTCGCGTCAAGTATCCTTCTCGCGCACTGCGCGCCGGTTATGCCGCGCCGTGAGCCCACCTTGTCGTATTTATTAAATGTTCCCTTTATATTTGCCGACGCTATAAGAGTTATAATAAGGCCTATTATAACAAGCATATATGTCGGATCCATATACATTCCGTAATATCCCAAACCGTACATAGATATTCCTCCTTATCCGCCGAGCTGCACGCCTGTTTCCACCTCGTGTCCTCTCGCGTAGTCCTCGGCATTCATCCGTTTTGAACCGGCGAACTGTACCGTTTTCAGATACAGTGCGCCGCTGCCGCAGGCGACAAGAATTCCCTTCCTCTTTACAACGCCCAGTATCTCGCCGGGTTTTCCGGAAGCGTCGGTCTTTTCGGCCTCGTATATCTTAACACCCGCGCCCTTGTAGGTAGTCTGTGCCGCCGGCGCGGGATTCATTCCGCAAATCAGCTTTGAAATTTCAACCGATGACCTCGTCCAGTCGATCCTCGCCGTATCGCGGTCAATCATGGCAGCGTAAGTATGCGCGGCGTCGTTCTGCTTTTTATATATTGCGCTGCCGTCTATTATCGTTTCTATAGCGCCGCACAAAAGCTCGCCGCCGATTACCGCGAGCCTGTCAAACAGCTCGCCCGCCGTCTCGTACTCGCCGATTTCCGTTTCCGCCATCGACACGATATCGCCCGTGTCAAGGCCGTTGTCCATGCGCATAATGCTCACGCCCGTCTTTTTTTCACCGTTCATAATCGCGCGTTGTATCGGCGCGGCGCCCCGATATTTCGGCAGAAGCGAAGCGTGGACGTTAATGCAGCCGTATTTAGGATAATCTATTATATACTCCGGCAAAATCTTACCGTATGCCGCTACCACAATCATATCCGGATCAAGCCGCTTAAGCTCCGTCAAAAACGCGCCGTCCTTTAACGTTTGCGGCTCGAACACGTCTATGCCCAAATCCGCCGCCGCCGTCTTTACCTCCGTCGGCACGATTTTATGCCCTCTGCCCTTTGGTTTATCCGGCTGCGAAACGGCGCCTATAATCTCATGCTCCGTTTTTGCCAGTCTTTTTAACACGCGCGCGGCAAAGTCGGGCGTGCCCATGAATAATATTTTAATCGACATACTTAGTTACCTTCTCCGTGAACACATGGCCTTCAAGATGATCGCACTCATGGCATATGGCGCGGGCCAAAAGCTCCTCGCCCTCGATTTCAAACCATCTTCCGTTTCTGTCCTGCGCCCTCGCCTTTACCTTGTACGGGCGCTCGACCTCTCCGTAAAGCCCCGGAAAGCTCAAACAGCCCTCGCTGCCGTTCTGTGTGCCCGACGTTTCCAAAATCTCCGGGTTTATGAGCTCAATTCTTCCATCGCCCGTATCTATGACGACAGCGCGTTTTATAATGCCCACCTGCGGCGCGGCAAGCCCCACGCCTTCCGCCTTTGTCATAGTATCGTACATATCGTCAAGCAGCATTGCAAGCTTATCGTCAAACCTTGTCACCGTCTTGCACTTCTTCCGCAAAATTGCGTCGTCGCCGGTGCGAAGCTCCCGTATTGCCATGTTATAGCCTCCTAATAAATAGTAATCGGATTTTTATCTATCGAAACGACCGTATCCGAAAAGCTCTTATTCTCTCCCACCGCCGACGCGGCGCGGACAAGACGGTCGTTTAACAAATCCGCGTTTTCGCATTTTATTATTATCTGCCAGCGGAACCGGTTCTTTATCCTCGATATTCCCGAAGGAATGGGGCCCAAAACGGCCACCCGCTGCGTTATCTCGTTTATATCGCCGAACGTCTCCCTGTATAGGAAGGCCGCGCGGCGCGTTGTCTCGTTATCGCTGTCGGAAAACATTATGCATATCATTTCCGAGTACGGCGGATACCACATTGCTCGGCGTTCCGCCATCATCCGGCGGCAGAACCCGTCATAATCATGAGTTTTAACAAGTCTTACGGCATAGTTGCCCGGATCATACGTCTGTATAATCGCTCTGCCCGGCTTATCGCCGCGTCCGGCGCGTCCCGAAACCTGTTCGAGCGTGTCAAATGTTCGCTCGCCGCTTCTGAAATCGTTTATATGCAGCATTGTGTCCGCGCTCATAACGCCGACAAGCGTCACATTTTCAAAATCCAGCCCCTTCGCGACCATCTGTGTGCCTATTAATATATCTATCTTCTCCCGCGCGAACCTGTCAAGTATCTCCTTATGCGAATTTTTCCTTACCGTGACATCCGCGTCAAGCCGTATTGTGGAAGCGGACGGGAACAGGCGTGAAACCTCCTCCTCCACCCGCTGCGTTCCGCCTCCGAAATAGCGTATATACTTACTTCCGCACGCGGGACATTTGGTATAATTCGGCTCCTTATGGCCGCAGTAATGACATTTTAAGCTGTTGTCATAGCTGTGGTAGGTAAGCGTTATATTGCAGTTCGGGCACATCGGCACAAAGCCGCATCTTCGGCACGAAACGAATGTGGAAAATCCTCTCCTGTTCATAAACAGGATGGACTGCCCGCCGTTTTTAAGATTATCCGAAATCGCGTCCGCAAGCTTTTTTGAGAACATGCTCTTATTGCCCGCCTCCAGCTCCGCGCGCATATCCACTATATCTATTTCCGGCATACGGTTGCGGTTATATCTCGCTCTCATGCGTAAAAGCTTATATCTCCCGTCCATAGCCGCCTTCATGCTCTCCGCCGACGGCGTTGCCGAGGCCAGCAGCGTTACCGCCCCATCAACCTCCGCGCGTTTTTCCGCCGCCTCACGGGCATGGTAGCGAGGACTCATTTCGGATTTATAGGTGTCCGAATGTTCCTCGTCTATTATTATAATTCCTATATTTAAAAGCGGCGCGAACACCGCGCTTCTCGCTCCTATTACTATATCCGCGTCGCCGTTCATTATTCTTGACCACTGGTCATATCTCTCGCCCAATGACAGTCCGCTGTGCAGTATCGCAATCCTCGACCCGAACCGTGATACAAACCTTGACACCATCTGCGGCGTAAGAGAAATTTCGGGCACAAGCATGAGCGCCGTTCGCCCCTCGCTTACGGCGTATGCGATAGCCCGCATAAAAACCTCGGTCTTTCCGCTTCCCGTAACGCCGTGCAGCAGCATTGTCTCGCCCGTTCTGCCCCGTATGCCGCGGCATACCGCGTCAATGGCCGCCGCCTGTTCGGGCGTCGGTTCGGGGGCTTGTGAAAGCGCGGCGTTTACCTCGTATACCGGCCGTTCCAATATAATATCAAAATACTCCGCCAGCCCTTTTTTTACAAGCGCCGAAAGCGCGCTGTAGTTGCCTATTGAAAACCGCACAATATCCGCCGTGGAAAGGTATTCATTGGACAAAAGTATGGAAAGCATACGCTTTTGTATTTCGGACCTCGACGTTTCCATGAACTCATTTACCGTGTCCCTGTCCGCCGAAAGCCTTACCGCGCGTATGCGCCGCTTCTTGATTTCCCGAACATGCCGAAACTCGCGTTTTAACACGCCCTTTTTTTCAAGCCGCGCCACGGACGGGCGTATACCGCCGTCAAAATACGACTCAAGCGATAATAAATCCATACCGCCGCCGTTATCCGACAGAAGCTGCATAATGCGTTCCGCATTGCTCCCCCTGCGCGGCTCAAACCCGCTGTCGGCAATCGTCACCCATTCCATTGTTTTTACGGCCGTGCCGGTCGGTATCATGGTATGAATAATCTCCCTGTAGGTGGCAAGACAGCGCGTATGCATAAATTCGATAAGCGGCACCATGTTTTCACGAAATGCCGCTTCATCTGTCGCTATGCGAATGATTTCCTTTATTCTTTTTGCGCCGGTCGTATCCTTAACGCGAAGCACAAACCCCTCGCGCTCTGTATTTCCCGCCGAAAACGGAACGATAACGCGCGAGCCGGTCGCTACTCTCCCGTATAACGCGTCGGGAATTCTGTAATCGAACACCCTGTCCACCGCGCGCGACGGGTGGTTTATTATGACCTCGGCATACATCAGAATTCGCTGTTATCATCTCCGGCGGCTTCGTTGGCCTTTAAAGCCGCGGCAAGAGCCATATCTATAGCGCTTACCCCGTCCGTATCGACGTCGTCCTCCGTCTCCGCTGCCACCGCCGCGGTTTCTTCCGGCTCCGCCGGTTCCGCCGTTTCCGCCGTTTCATCCTTCGGCTCGCGTTCAAGCTGAGAAATGGCGTTCATCTTCTCCAGCTCATACTCGCGCGCCTTCTCGATTGCCTCCGAGCGCACATAGCCTACCACGCCTTTCGCAATCTCCTTTACGGCCTGCGAAACCGGCTTGTCAAGCGTCGCGTCGTACGGCTTCTCACCGTTTTCCGCATTGCTTGCAAGACGCTCCTTGCCTATCATTCTCGCCCTTTTTGCAGCCATGGCCACAAGAGTGTATCTGCTGTCAACATACTTGTCAAGCTCTGTTATTCCCGGTTCTATCATCATAATAAATATTCCTCCTAAACTCAAACGGTTTCATTGATAAGTTCTTCTATCTTTCGTCTTTCATCGCGCTTGGTATTAAAGAACTCTATAATATCCGAAACGCATTTATCGAGATCGTCATTGACTATCTGTGTATTATATTTTTCCGCCTGCAAAAGCTCCCAGCGCGCGGCGGCAAGGCGTTTTTTTATTTCCTCTCCGCCCTCGCGTCCCCTTGTTACAAGACGGTTTTTAAGCTCCGCCATGGTGGGCGGTATAAGAAATACCAGCACCGCCTCCGGAAGAAGCTTCTTTACTTGCAGCGCTCCCTGCGGCTCGATTTCAAGCAGCACATCCCTGCCGTCGTTTAAAAGTGTCTCGACAGCCTTTTTCGGCGTGCCGTATCGGTTTCCGCTGTACTCGGCGTATTCGAGCATCTCGCCGTTTGCAATCATGCGGTCAAACTCATCCTTTGAGACATAATAATATGTCTCGCCCTCCACTTCACCCTCGCGGCGCTCGCGAGTGGTGGCGGAGACCGAAAGCGATACGCTATCACGCTTTAATAGTTCTTTGCAAACCGTACCCTTGCCCGTTCCCGACGGGCCGGACAGCACGAAAAGTATTCCCTTCATAAATCAGGCGTCTCCTTCCTCGTCATCCTCGCCCGGCTCATATTCGCCGTCAAGCCTTACCGCCAGCTTTTCGGGCATAATCGCCGAAAGCACCACATGCCCCGAATCCATAACCACAACCGAGCGCGTGCGGCGGCCGTAGGTGGCGTTAACCAGTCTGCGCGCGTCCTCCGCCTCGCGTATAAGCCGCTTTATCGGCGCGCTGTCCGGACTTACGACGGATATTACCCGACCTGCGGAAACCATGTTTCCAAATCCGATATTTACCAGTCTCATATGCTTCTCCGTAAATTATTCTATATTCTGAATTTGTTCTCTTAGCTTTTCAATCTCACCCTTTAATGTCACCACAATTTTCGCGGTGTCAAGGTCGGACGCTTTTGAGCCAATCGTGTTGACCTCGCGGTTTATTTCCTGAACGAGGAAGTCCAGCCGTCTGCCCGCGGGCTCGCCGCTGTCCATTATTGCGTCAAACTCGTCATAGTGGCTCGCAAGCCGCACGATCTCTTCGTTTACCGCAATCTTATCCGCAAATATCGCAACTTCCGTAAGTATACGCGCGTCGTCAACCTCTTTGTCCTCCAAAAGCTCGCGTATCTTTGTATAGAGCTTATCCTTGTATTCTTCGACAATTTGCGGCGAACGCTCGTCAATTTTAACGGCAAGCGAGCGCATATACTCAACTCTCGCCCTCAAATCCTCCTCTATTCTGCCGCCTTCGCGCTCGCGCATGGAAGTGAACGCTTCTATGGCGTCGTCCGCAACCGCGGCGACCGCCTGCCACAGCTCCTCTTCGTCGTCGCGCTTCGGCTCCGAACGGAAAATATCCGAAAACGACGCTATGACCGAGGTCGAAATATCGTCGGCAAGTCCGAATTTTTCGCTTATTTCCTTAAGCGCGTCTATATAATTCTTTGCAAGCTCCTCGTTTACGGTAACGACCTTATCCGCTTCGCCGCATGCCTCGATAATCACATTTACATCTATCTTGCCCCTTGCGACGGCCTTGCTTATTTTGAGCCGTATACGTTCTTCAAGGAAACCGTACTGGCGCGGAACTCTTATGTTGTAGTCCGTAAATCGATGATTTACGGATTTCAGCTCCACAGTTATCTTCTTTGTGCCGATTATGGCCTCGCTCCTGCCATATCCGGTCATACTCTTTAACATAGCCCTATAAATCCTTTCTTCATGAAAATGTAAAGAAACGCATTATTTTTGATTATATCATAATCCGCTGTAAAATTCAACTGTTTTTTCATAATTTCACAAAAAGAATGGCGGCAGCGCCGCCATTTTAAATCTCGTTGTCCCAAACCCGCCGCGTAAAGCCGTATGATTTGGCGCTCAGCGCAAATCGCTGTACAAATCGGCGTTGTACACGCCGTTTGCGATAAGCTTTTTAAACGACTCTGCCACAAGCGGCTTATCCTCCTTGTAGGTTACGCCAAACCACGTGTCCGCGGTTTTAAGAACCTTTACCGAAACCCGCCCCGCCGCGAGCAGTTTTCCTATATATATCGGTATGAGATACTCCGCCTTTTCGGGATTTTCGGGAACATCTTCCTCAAAGAACTTAACAAAGCCCTCCTCGAGCGTGTCCAAAAACTCCGGCGTAAGCCCCCACATATTCATCGAAACAAACGACTCCGCGTCAACCGGCTTGCCGCCCGCCTCCGCGCCGTCTGCGGTCTTTATAATATCGGGAGTTTCCGCAATATCTGTAAGATTACCGTCTTTGTCAACCTTGCAAATGCCGCGCGTAACGCCTCCGTTTTCGCTTAATGTATTCTTCAGTATAAAGCCCGCCATACAAAAATCATCGGGCTTTTCGGGCGTGCAGCTTATGAGATAGTCATGAAGCTTAAAAAACGCCTCCCGTCCGTAATAATCGTCGGCGTTTATAACCGCGAACGGCTCGTTTATAACAGACTTGGCCGCCAGCACAGCCTGTCCCGTCCCCCA
>CANRAG010000016.1 GCA_947628515.1 uncultured Clostridia bacterium
CACGGGCTTGCTTTCCTGGATTTGAAGCCGCATCCTCGCTCCCTCGTCGTAAAGCCACGCCCAGTTCACGCCGTCCACGCCGAAAACGACGGCATTTTTTATCTCTGTAAGGTCGTCTATTCCGCTCTTTCTCGCGCCCGTATACACGCCATGCTCGCGCAGTATGTCCATTATGGCCCCGCTGTCTACATTGTACGCCCCGTCAATCTCCACACATAAGATATATTGCGGAAGCAGCAGGAAAAATATACACACCGCCAATCCCGATAACGCAAACCCGTAACGGTGCCTGTACCGGTACAAGTGCCGCCTCAATCCGTGTTTTGAAACAATGCGCAAGCGCACGCCGCTTTTCCTTACAAGCCTGCGCATTGATTTGAAATCCGCCGTGTTCGTCTTAAGACGCAGCTTATCCCCGTACGGTATCACGTCATATATGCCGAGCATATTGTATAGACACATATTTATAAACCGCTCTTTATTTTTGCCTGATATTTCTATTATAACATATCCGTTTATAAATTTAAAGATTTTTTTTAACATTTTTCAGATTTCTCCCGATTTTTTCATAGCTTACAGTGTCAAATATGCCCTCTATAAGTATTCTGTCTGATTCCATAACCGTTATTTTCAGGCCCGTTCCGCTTATGTTCATTATTCCGTCGTTCATCTTTATCCTCACCGATTCTTCGGTATACTGCGCAAGCCCCTTATGGTTTTCTATATACATCTCCCTGTCGCCGCATATGGAAACGCGGGGCAGGTTCATCGCAACATCCTTGGGAATACGCGCGGCGTCGGCAATAAACTCTGAAAATTTCCTCATAAGCTCTCCCCCATAAAGTATTAATCGGTCAATAATTTATATGATAAACGGACAAAAAAAATGCACCCCGTTCGGGATGCATCATATTCGGTTTTACCTGAATTTAGCTATATTACGCTGCTTTGTCTCCTGCGCCGCGCCCACAATAAACAGCACAAGCGCCGCTATCCAGAACAGACACCCTACAAGCGATGAGATAAGATACGCGGCGGAGCCTACATAAGCGCCCGCGATCGAGCTGAAATTGCCCAAAATATCAATACTGTCCATCTTGCCGTATGAAACCCCGCAGCATATTCCGGCTATTATGGCAAGAACAAATTGTCCCGCCGTAAACAAAACGGGAAACAGTGTCTTTTTATGCATGAAAACCATCACGGCTCCCGCGCCTGCCAGTCCCACGTGCATCACGATAAACAGAATTGCCGGAACAGACGATATGTTGACCAACCCGAAGCTGCTCCTTGAAGTCTCATCCTTTAGATATATCAAAAATACTATTGTTAATATGATGACCAGCAGACTGTTAAACAGCGAGAGTCCGACGCCGACGTATGTAGTAATATTCTTTTTTTCTCTAAACCGGTTTGGTACGATCGGTCCGGCCTGATTAGCCTCAAACGGCTGTTGTCCCAACGGCTGTGGCGGCCTTCCCTGTTGCTGTGGCAGTCCTCCCTGTTGCGGCGGCCTTACCGGCTGCTGCTGAGGCGGTCTTACCGGCTGCTGTGGCGGCCTTCCCTGTTGCTGCTGCGGCCTTCCCTGTTGCTGCTGCGGCCTTACCGGCTGTTGCGGCGGCCCCTGCCGGTAGGGCTGCTGCGGGCCGTAAGACGGCTGCGGATTATCCACACGATTGCCGCATGCCGTACAGAAAGCCCCCGTTACCTCTCTGCCGCATCTTGTACAAAATCTTTTAGGCATAATATCACCCTTTCTTTTTTATATATATTATATATCTTGTTACATTATCTGTCAAGTTTTTTGTTTTATTTTCATAAATTAATTCATATATATCCAACATACAATAATATCAGAGGTGGTAGGATTGAAAAAAAGTATTCTGTATACGGTCGTGATATTGACAATTGTATTTATAATAGTCAAAGCGGATTTAGTAATTTTATATGCGCAGGATGCCATGAAGATGTGCTATTCGCTGATAATCCCCACCCTGTTCCCGTTTTTCGTATGCTCCGGACTTCTGATATACTCCGGCTTCGGCTCGGTGCTCGCCCGATGCGCAAAGGGAATTATGCGCCCGCTTTTCAATGTCGCGCCGGCGGGCGCGGCCGCGTTTGTGCTCGGCATAATAAGCGGATTCCCGCTCGGCGCTGTCACAACAGTGCAGCTGTACCGCTGCGGCAGCCTGTCAAAATCCGAGGCGGAACGGCTGCTTGCCTTCTGCAACAACTCCGGGCCGCTGTTTATAATAGGCTCGGTTGGCGTCGCGATATATGGCAAGCCGATATACGGGATAATCCTGTATCTTATACATATACTGTCCTCGCTTTTGGTCGGAGTGCTGTTCAGAAGCTACGGCGGCAGACATCACAATTCGCCGCCCATGAGACTTAACACGGCGGATATACCTGTCGCCGAAGCGTTTTCGACCGCTCTTACAAACGCCGCGAAAAGTATTATAACCGTATGCTGCTCGATTATTTTCTTCTCCGCAATATCCCGCGCGATGCTCGATATGCTGCCGCTCCCGCCGCTGCTCGACGCCGCCGCGAACGGACTGTGTGAGTTTTCCACCGGAACCCTGAAAACCTCCATGCTCGACAACGGTATTTATGAAAAGCTTATACTTTCGTCGTTTATAATCGGCTTTTCGGGGCTTAGCGTGCATTTACAGGTCATGGCGGTGACCGCCGGAGCGGGGCTGAGCCTTAAAGCGTACATTCTCGGAAAAGCCGCGCACGGCGTTATATCCGCCGCGATAACCGCCGCTCTGTTGTATATTGCACGGCCGTCCATGCCCGTCTTTTCCGACAATCAGGCCCTGCTCTCGTCATCATTCGCGGTCGTTCCGATGCTCGCGGCAGCGGCGGCGGCTGTTATTATGCTGCTGTATTTTATCTCCCGCTTTCTTAAGACCGCAAAAAAATAAGGAGACCGTTCCGGTCTCCTTCGGCGTCTCGCGCCGCTTATCGTTTGATTTTAAGCTTCTCCCCGTCGCCGAACTTCATAAACACACTGTCGCCGTCCTTATCCATTACGGTCCAACCCTCGCAGTCGGTTGACGCTTTTCCCGACACGCGAACGCACATGAGTCCGCTGTCGGTAAAGTCAACCGTTGCGCTGTCGCCGTCCGCCCTGACATTAGCGGGAATGTTAATCTCCTTTATGATACTGCCGTCAGAAATGCTTTTGCTTACGGTAACCGGCTTATCGAGCGATATATATATCGCGTTATCCTCCGTTTTTTGCACGCCGGCGTCGCTTTTCATTTCGTCCGCCTTAATATTGTCCGCAAACACAACCTTTACGCCCACACAGCCGCAGTACCGCTTATCAAACAGCTTTCGTGACGGATCCTTCACCTCGCCGCTTATAACTATATCTCCGTCCCGAAGCTCCGCGTTCACATTCACATTATACGCCGCCGCCACAGCCTTTGCCATCTGGTTTTCGCCCATAAACATATAGTCGTAATCGTCTACGAGCTTTCCTACCTTCTCAACCGACTTTTCCTGATCCTCCGTCTCGGATTTATTATAAATGTAATCGCAGTGATGATAGAACAGCATGGGCATACCGTACATAACGCTCACGTATGAGCTTTCCCCGTTGCCGTGCGGCGTGTTTGAGGTCTGAAGCATTAAAAAGTCTTTTCCGGGCAGATACACCGGTATGGGTATGGCGTTCTCCGTACACATATCCGGTCCCGCTCCGCTCTCCGGCGTGGCGTATCCGCTGTTCCAGTACAGTCCCGAATTCGCCTGGGATACAAATGTGCCGTTATACGACGGATTATAGCCGTTAATGCCGCTGCCGTCATAGCCGTGGCGGCTCGTGAACCATGTGTGCTGATTTACGCCCTTGCCGTCCCACTCTATCCCGTAGCTCTCAAACGCTTTTTTATGATATTTCAGCTCTCTTTCCTCATGTTCGGGCGACGCGTATTTGTTGGTGAACCCGTGAACGCCTATATATATATGGTTCCTGTCGCAGAAATCTATTGCCTCCCTGATTTTGTCGGGGTACGGGAAATAACCGCTGTCTATCGGATACGCCATACCGTATTCCAGACTTCCGCAAATCAAATCATCATCCCCGTCCGAGTCAATATCGGCAAACCTCGGAACACTGTTCATGCCCACGGTAACATAGTTATTCCCGCGCCTTGTGGTATCGTCGCAGGTAAGATAATCCTTCAGTTCATAAGCCTCGCCGTCAAGCGCGTACCTCGCCACATATCCCTCCAATGTGCCCGCGTACAGCTCGCCGCGGTATATGCACGGAGCGGCGCGCTTCTGCTGAGTGTTAACAGGAACATAATCGCTGAACAATGTGCTCATACCGTCCTCGGTATAGCCGTAATAAACGCGCATTTCACCGTTTCTGGAGCCGACGGCCAAATCGTTATATCCGTCACCGTTAAGGTCGCCTATATCTATCATGCTGTCTGCCATGCCCGTGTTTAAAATCTCGCCGCCGTAGCGGAACGCGAGCGAATACGGATTTTCATCGGAGCGCAGCGGGATAAAATATCTTATTATCCCGTCCTCGCCGCCGGATATAAGCTCATCTATGCCGTCGCCGTTTATGTCAAACACAACCGGCGAAGAATACGCTCCGACGCTTAGCGCGTTCCCCTCCTCGTCGGTAAACAGCGTGCTGACCTCCGTTTCATAGTTGTCCTCCATGCCGCTTCCCCGATAATAATAGAAGCATCCGTCGGAGCTGCCGCATATGAAGTCGAGCTTTCCGTCCCTGTCCCAGTCGATAACGCACGGATACAGTCGCTTTGTATATTCCTCAAAATCAAGGAAATAGCTCTCCGTATTCTCGTGCGCCTCAAGCTCTATCCACCTGTCGCCCGATACCACATGCGTTCCGCTGCAATACACTCCCTCATACGGATCCGTCTTAAAGCCCTTGTCATATTTTAAATAAGTAAGGCTTTCTGCCCGCTTATACCATGTGTAAAAATTTCGTACAAATGTGTACGAGGGCATCTGCCCCTTTGACATTACAAGCTTTGAGAAGGTTTCGAGCGAATTGTTATATAGTCCCGTTATGTCCTCAAAATGCAGCTCCCACGCGGCCGGTCTTGAACCGAACGGGCCATAGGTTCGCTCGATTGCAAACCCGTATTTCTCCTTTGACACATACTCCGCATAGTAGCTTCTTAAAATAGTGCCCGCGCCGACGCTTGTGCATGCGTACGGCTCGCCTTCCTCGTCCTCCGAAAACGACGAAACCGAATATCTGTCCGGCAGAATGGGATTTGTAATGAACACATTACCCTTGCCGTATTTGTTAATAGTATATATCCCCGCTCCGTTATACTCGGCTATTACCTCGGCGGTAGAGGGTATAATTCCCACGCCGTAGCTGTAGCCGGCATAGCTTCCGCTGTTATAATAACCCTTTAACATATCCGCGTAGTTATAGAGAATACCGCTTATATCCGCCAAATTCTCGTCCGGCTCCGAAAATGTCATGTCCGCCGGAAACCCCTCCACCGGCACTATTTCCGACGCGCCCAAAAACTCATTTGTAAACGCCGTTACGGTATCGTTATCCAAAACCACCGTGCCGCCGTTTTCCACATAGCTCATGACAGCCTCCGCGTCCACATCGCACGGCTCTATATACGCTATATCATAATCGTCAAGTGAATTGAAGTCCTCGGCTCTGTATACGTTTATATTCGCGATTATTCCATTGCTGAGCTGATTATATGTTTCCTCGACGTCTCTGCCGCTGCCCAGCACTACCGCCTTTATATTACAGCTCCCGTCCGCCGCCTCGGTTTCTTTGTCAATGGTATTAAAGACAAACAAGCCCGAAGCGATAACGGCAACCGCTATAACGCAGGCAATAATTTTTTTCATATCAGGCATACCCTTTCTGTTAATCCTTAGAACCCTTCATATATAAATGCTCCGTTTCCGGTAAAAAACACGCATACAAGCAGGAACATTACCATATATATAAGGAATGTGAAAATACTTTTTACTACCTTCATTTCACAGTCAAACCCTTCTGTTTTTATCTAATAGTGCCTATTATACCACATTATCTTCTGTTTGTCCATATTTTTATTTAATTCTGTCACGGTTTCATAAACGAAAATTTAGAAAGCTGTTTACAATTTGTTCTTAAAAAATTAATCAAAAGCCCTTTAATATTTTTCTCCGTTATGTTATAATGATATTGTATAATAATTTGAACGGAGGGAAAAATATGGCAACTAAAGTACTGGTGGTTGATGATGACGTTAATATTGTAAGGCTTATAAAGCTTTATCTCGAAAAGGAGGATTATTCGGTGTTCACCGCTCACAACGGCACGGACGCGCTCGAAGCGTTCCGCCGCGAAAAGCCGGATATTATAGTCCTCGATATAATGATGCCGGAAATGGACGGCAACGATGTGTGCCGCGAAATACGAAAGACCTCGGATGTGCCTGTTATAATGCTTACCGCAAAAGGAGAAACCTTTGACAAGGTTCTATCTCTTGAACTCGGTGCGGACGACTATATGGTGAAGCCGTTCGAGCCGAAGGAGCTTATCGCGCGTATGAAGGCGATATTACGGCGCAGCGAAAGCAAGGCCAAGGACAGCAGCGAATGTATATCCTTTGACAAGCTCGAAGTGAACCTTTCTAACTATGAGCTTAAAATAGACGGGCGTATTCTTGAAATTCCGCCAAAGGAGCTGGAGCTTCTGTACTTTCTCGCGTCGAACCCCAACCGCGTTTTTACCCGCGAGCAGCTGCTTGAGGAGGTCTGGGGCTTTGACTACTTCGGCGATTCGCGCACGGTAGACGTGCACATTAAGCGTCTGCGCGAGAAGCTGGAGGGCGTGGACGCCAACTGGCAGCTTAAGACCGTTTGGGGCGTTGGCTACAAGTTCGAGGTGCGCTGATATGTTTAAAAGTATTTTTGCGCGTATGTTCTGGACATACGCGATACTTTTAGTATTTATGCTCTCCTCGATATCGCTCTCGATGACGTTTGTTTTCTCACGGTTTACCGAGCGCAAGCAGGTTGAAACAATATCCTCCGTGGCTCACACCATAGAGTTTTGGACGGCGACGCTTCAGGTGGAGCAAACGGACGAGTATTCCGCGCGCGCGTATGACCGGTTTCTGAACTCATGGGCGAAATTTACCATGTCCGATATTATAGTGGTAACCCGCGAGGGCAAGGTTTTTGACAGCACCATAGGTATAAAATCCGTGCCCGGCGAGATGCTTGACTGCATAGAAGAGAACAAAATCACAATTCATAAATCGGATTACGACGGCTATTATGAAAAAAACGTTCTGACCGTCTCGTTCCCCATTCATTACAAGGGTAACGTGATAGGCGCTATATTATTTAACCGCGGTATCGCGGATATGCGCCAATCGGTATTTGAACATCTGCTCATGTTCATTCTGTCGGCGCTTTTATCAATTCTTATAACGTTTGTAATCGTTTACGTGCAGGCAAAGAAAATCACGGCGCCCATTGTAAAGCTCAACAAGGCCGCTCAGCTTATCGCTGCCGGTAATTTCAGCGAGCGCGTCGATGTTACAAGCCGCGACGAAATAGGCCAGCTCGCCTCGACCTTTAACTTTATGGCAAGCTCCATTGAAAAGGTGGAGAATAACCGTCAGAGGTTTATATCCGACATATCGCATGAGTTGAGAACGCCCATGACAAGCATTTCCGGATTTGTGCAGGGTATGCTTGACGGAACAATAGACGACGAGTCGAGAAACGACTATCTTAAAATAGTTCTCGAGGAGTCCACAAGACTTACGAAGCTTGTTAACGATATGCTTGAAATGACAAAGCTGCAATCCGGCAGCTTCAAGCCCCATATAAGCGCGTTCGATATAAATGAGCTGATATGCAGCTGTCTTATAAGTCTCGAAAGCCGGATTAACGAACGCTCGCTCGAGGCGGAGGTGGATTTCAGACCCGACAGGCTTATGGCGCTGGGCGATAAAGATCAGATTAAGAGAGTCGTGTTAAATCTGCTCGATAACGCCATCAAATTCAGCCGCGAGGGCACAACGATAAACATTAACACCTCAATAGCGGACGGGAAAGCTCATGTCGCAATTTCAAACAAAAGCGATAAGATCGACGACAATGATATACGGCATCTCTTTGACCGTTTCTATAAGACCGACCGCTCGCGCGAAAAGGACCGCACGGGGGCCGGGCTCGGTCTGTCGCTTGTGCAGAACATAATACGCCTGCACCGCCAGACGATAACGGTTAACAGTTCCTATGATAAGGAGTCCGATACAAGCACCATAACCTTTGAGTTCACGCTTGAGGTAAAATAAATACAACACGCTGCCGCAAAGCTCATGTTTTGCGGCAGTATTTTTATTTTCTGAATTGCGGCGGTGTGTTTAGTAAAAAATGTAAGATGTGCGGAAAAATATATTGCTTTTTAGCTCCGAATAATGTATAATATAGTTATATGTTTATTCAAAAATTTATTATTACAGAGAGAGAGGCGAAATATTATGATAAGAAATCGAGCTTTAGGCGCGGTTCTGAGCGTTACAATGCTTGCGTCGCTCGCTCCGGCTTATATAAGCGTAAGCGCGGCGGATGATGTGAAGTATAAAGAGACTCCGCGAATTATGGAGGAGCTAAACCGCGGACTTATCGCGGTGTACACAACCGCGGACACGCGCGAACAAACAAAAAACGGCGTTGTTTTGTCGTGGCGGCTGCTGGGTAAGGAAAGTCTTTCGAACCAGGCGTTCGATATCTACAGAGACGGCAAAAAAATACATACCACCGGCGTTCACGACCCAACGTATTATTTTGATTCGGCCGGAACCGCATCGAACAAATACAAGGTTGTAAAGACCGGCGCGACGGACGCCGAGGTCGCGGCGGAGAAAGAGGTAACGCCGTCCACCACTTTCTCGTACGCGAAACCGAGCGAGGTGGGAAACGGCAACAGCCACAAGCATTCGTTTACCTATGTTGATATCCCCATATCAATGCCGACGGATATTCCGCACGCAAACTCGACGAAACTGTCGGATTATAAGAGAAACTCTAAGGGCGCGGGCGGCGCGAACGACGCGAGCATCGGCGACCTTGACGGCGACGGCGATTATGAAATAGTTTTGAAATGGGATCCGAACGACTCAAGAGACGCCGCCGGAACAACCACGACCGGAGACTGTATTCTGGACGCGTATGAGATTGACCCGAACAACAACGGCTACAAATGGCGTATAGATTTGGGACAGAATATAACATCCGGCGCACACTCCACGCAGTTTATGGTATACGACTTCGACCACGACGGGAAAGCGGAGATCGCCACCCAGACTGCCGAGGGTTCATATTCGCTTGTAAAAAAAGGCGACGGAACGTGGGAAAAGATATATGTAACCACCGTTGGCGACACGCCGGAAATTCAGAACGGTGACAACAGCGCCACACACCTTTCAAAAGGTAAAAATGTAGGCGCGGACTATCTCACAATATTCGACGGCGAGACGGGCAGACCGCTTAAAACCACGGCAGGCATCCCGCTGGGCAGCCCGAACGGCTCCGACTGGGGCGATTCAGAGCTGAATCGTTCATCAAGATACCTCGCGGCCGTAGCATATCTTGACGGAGTAAATCCGTACTATATCGCAATACGCGGTATGTACAACAGAACGGTGATCCGCGCATACTCGTGGGACGGAGAAACCTTTAAGCTCGAAAAGGAGCATATAGGCGATAAAAAAGGCTCTACGATGTACGGCGAGGGCAACCACAACCTGTCGGTATCCGATATAGATAACGACGGCAAGGACGAGATCGTATACGGTTCGGCATGTCTTGACGATGATTTTAAGACCGTGCTCGGCAACACCCAACTCGGCCATGGCGACGCTATGCATGTCTCCGATTTTAATAACGACGGCATTCAAGAGGTGTTCTCCGTTAAGGAGGACAAAGAAGGCTTTAAACAGGGCACACAGCTTAGAGTTGCAAAAACAGGCGAAACGGTCTGGAGCAAAGCCATAACCGGAGACAACGGGCGCGGACTTATGGGAAATATCGACGACACATACGCCGCCGCGCATCCGGAAGCCCTCTCGCTCGGCTGGGCTGCCGCGCACGAGGAAGCATTCGACCTGAAGGGTAATGCCGTGAACGCGAAGCCGGCAAGCGCGGGCAAGGGTGATTTCTGCAACTTCCTCGTATACTGGGACGGCGACCTGTCAAGCGAGCTGCTGGACGCAAATATTATACAGAAATATGACGCGGCAAACGGCTGGACAAAGAGATTTTACGGACCGAGCGACGGATATACATTAAGCGGTCAGACAAACAATGATTCAAAGCGTAATTACACGCTTGTCGCGGATTTATGGGGCGACTGGCGCGAGGAGATCATCATGCCTGTGGACGACAGTACTCCCGACGCTCCGAAGCTTCGTATCTTCACATCCCTTGTTCCGACCGACTACCGTCTCACGACCCTAATGCACGACAGCCAGTACCGCTGCGCTATCGCATGGCAGAACGTAGGCTATAACCAGCCCCCGCATACGAGCTACTACATAGGCTCCGCGTCGCTTGCAAAGAGCGGCGGCAGCACGCTTAACTATCTTGCTCCGGCGGTTCCGTTCGATAAGATTATTTACCCGTCCGATATTCCCAACGTCCCTGTAGAAGATATAGATATGAGGGGCGAGGACGGCGAGCCTGCCAAGGATATAAGCCTTGAAAGGTCCAAGACATATACGTTTACGGCAAGCGTAACGCCGGGAACCGCGACAAAGAAGGGTATAAAATGGACGTCGTCCGCCCCCGACATCGCGACGGTTGACGGCGGAATTGTAAAGGCGGTCGGCGCAAATGGCGAGGCGACAATAACCGCTACCTCGTCAGGAAATCCCGATGTGTCAAAGAGCGTTAAAGTTAATGTATTCTCAACGCCTGTTACCGGTGTTAGCATAACACCCGATACCGATGTTATAAAGCTCACCGTCGGTGACGAAAGAACGCTTGCTGCCGCAATAGAGCCGGCCGGCGCGTCGGATAAGTCGGTCGAGTGGCGCTCGACAAATCCGGGCGCGGCAACGGTCGATAAGAACGGAAAGGTAACCGCAGTGGCAATGGGTTTGGCTACTATTTTCGTAAAAACGATTGACGGCGGATTTGAGGATTCGGTTACGGTAAATGTGCTTCCCGAAACCGCCGAAAACAAAGCGGGCGACAATGCGTTTACGCTCCAGACCGGCGACGCGTCGGGAACGTTCACAAGCACCGCGACGAGCGCGTCATTGGTACAGGAGGATAATGCCAATGATGCGGTATTCTATAAGACGGTTCAGGATGCCGCAACCGATAAGAAAGCCAAGCTTAGCTTCAGATTTACAACCGGCGGCACGAAGATTAACGGAAGTGCATGGGACTGGAAAGGGCATGAGTTCTCCGCGTATGTAAAGCTGTTGGGAAAGAACGGCGAAAACATACTTACATTCCATCAGCCGTGGAACTCGGTATCAGGGAATGAGGTTAAAGCCGGCACTCTTACCACTCAGGCAGGTAATGACTCCGCGCAGAACTTCCCGGACGGCTGGACGCCCGTTATAGATGTTTCGGGCAATATAAGCGGAAGCGCGAAGCGCTGGCAGGTGGATATTGATTTCGATTACCCGAACAACAAGGCCGACGCGGTAATATACGGTTATGACACCGGTTTTGCAAATATTACGGCTCAGTACACAAAGAGCTTTAGCCTGAATCCGGGCGTGATTTTGAATAAGCTTGAATTCTCCTCGCACAAAGAGGGCACGGGAGGAATATACTGGCAGCCGATTGTGGAGGCGCTGTCATATGTGCAGCTTGTCCCCACCGACGGCGCAACAAGCGACTTATACAAGCGCGGTGAAAAGACCGGTATCCCGTGGTCCGCGGACGATATATCCGCCGCGAAGGGCGGCTTTGAGGTGACGGGCGGACAGGAGCTTATGTATGATGATGTGAACAAGCGAATTTGGTTCAACCCGACAAAGCCCGCAGCTTCATACAGCGCGTCAAAAACGTTTGATGTTTCCGATAACGCGCTGCTTGTGGAGTATGACCTGGACTGGTATTTCGGAAGCTCGGTAGGAGAAAAAAGAGAGCATTCGGAATATGTGCAGATAGGCGATAAGATCCGCTTCGGCTGGAAAAAGGACTATAAGGTTTATCTGAGCAAGGACGGCGGAGTTACATGGGAATCGGCATCGTTATTTGACGGTTCCAATAAGACATTTACCAAGAATATTCATCTGGTATATGATAAAAAGAATAAGACGGTAAAGAGCCTGACCTTCGACGGAAAAGACGTAATGACCAATGAAAGTTTTGACGACGCCATGAACAAGGTTACGTTCGGACTCAACAGAATTACGGACTCGGCTGCAGAAAACTGGAGCTATCCGTGCGGACTTGACAATATATCCGTTTCCCAGTTCGCAGAGGGCGGCATGCCGCAGCAGTATGATATAAATATATCATCCGTAAGCGATGACGGCACGACGGTCACGGCGGCGTTTGCCGCGGCGGACGCGTCGAACCTGATAATAGGCGCGCTTTATGACGGCGATACGCTTGTGGAGGTTGAAACGGTACAGGCGTCCGCAAGCGACGGATTTGTTCCGGGCGCGGCTTGCGAGACGGAGCTGACATTTGCAAACGATGTAAACGCCCACACGCTTAAGCTGTTTATGTGGGACAGCTTGGACGGCGCAAAGCCGATAGTAAGCAAAACGGCGGTAAGACTTCCGAACTGAATAAAATGAAACAGTGGGTTGCGCCAAAACCAATCGGTTTTGGCGCAACCCACTGTATTTTATTTAAAGTATAAATCAGGATTAGGTTTTTCGCTCCTGATTGTATCACTGTACTTTTTGCCGAAGAACGAGGAGTTTATCGTATCCTCAATCAATTCTTCAAAACGCATATTGTAATATTCGTTCGGCATCGGCTCGTTTCCGAACAGCTTTTCGGATCGCATCTCTTTTTCCAGCACATTCTCACAATGCGCTCTTATAAGATAATACGGGTTCAAATCCATTTCGATATATTCATCGCCGCAATCGTCATATTTTGCTCGCACGCCCAAAACATCAAAAACGTCGAACATATACAGATTTGATAATTTTATAAGCACGGATACCGGAATACTCTTTTCCCTGTTTTCATAGCTTGAAAGCGATGCCACGGAAATGCCCGTAACCTCCGACACCTCTTTAAGCGTTAATCCCGCTCTTTTGCGGAATAATTTAAGCTTTAATCCATAGTTCATTATATCACCCTTACCGCGTGTCTTGTCGCATGGCAGTTGATGTTTACGGCAACGGGCAAGCCGGCTATATGCGTGGGATACGTTTCTATATTTACAGCCATCGCCGTTGTAACTCCGCCCAGTCCCGCGGGACCTATTCCGAGCTTGTTTACCTTCTCCAGAATTTGTTCCTCAAGCGCGGCATAGTACGGGTCCTTATTCCTCACCGTTATATCCCTTGTAAGCGCGCGCTTTGCCTGTACGGCCGCCATGTCCATAGTGCCGCCTATCCCCACGCCCACAACTATCGGCGGGCACGGATTTGCTCCCGCGTGACGCACAACGTCAACGACAAAATCGATCACGCCGTCCACACCGTCCGACGGGTTAAGCATTTTAAGTCCGCCCTTGTTTTCACTGCCGAAGCCCTTCGGCGCGAATACGAGCTTTATTTTGTCCCCGTCAGTATAATCATAATAAATAACCGCCGGCGTGTTATCCTTTGTGTTTACCCTGTTCAGCGGATCCGCCACAACGGATTTTCTCAGATAACCCTCGGTATAGCCTTTTGCAACGCCCTTGTTTATAGCCTCGGTAATTGTATCGCCCTCGATAAATACCTCCTTGCCAATCTCCGCAAAGAACACAGCCATACCCGTATCCTGACATATCGGCACTTCTTTTGCATCGGCAATATCGGCGTTCTGCAAAAGGTTTTTAAATACTCCCTTCGCGACCTCCGATCGCTCGTTTTCCATTCCCTTCACAAACGCGTCCCTTATGTCACGGTTGAGATGACATGTTGCCGATATGCACATATCCCTTACCGCGTTTGTTATATCCTCACTTTTAACTATTCTCAATTTCTATAAAGCTCCTCTTATTATTTTATGCCACAAGTACCCATGATGAGAACCATTTAAGCCATGTCTCGGCAAACTCAAGACTTATCGGCTTACCGCTTATGACCGGATAGAACAGCGCGAACAGCGCGACAGCCGCCTCCGCGTATATAAACGATCCGACGATTACGGCCTTTTTATTCTTCGCATTGTCATAGAATGTCTTTATTGAATATCCTATCATCAGCGCCACAAACGGCACGCACGGAAAATAGTGGTAGATATATGTCGTTCTCACCACTCCCACCCACGGAAGAATTTCTATGAAGTATCCTATGAGTATGAATATTATGGTTCTGTTAGATATTTGCTTTATGCTCTCGTCAAATGTCAGAACGATAAGCAGCGCCGCCTCTATAACAGCGGAATAGAACAGAACACATTTAAACAGCCTTTCAAGCTTTTCGTTGTTCATTCCGGAAAGATATGCCATTACGCATATAATACCGAGTACCGCCGCGAACACGCCGGCAATCATGTATTTGTTCCTTCCGTAGTAACCGCGCGCTTTGAGCGGTATTACAAACGCGAGCGCGAGCAAATACGCAAACGCCGGTATTCCCACCCACCATACGGCGGGATTACCGAATGAGCTTATGCCCTGCTTAAGCCCCTGCGCCGTCGTGTTTGAGAAGTACCATATCGGGCGGTACATTATGGGCCATTCGTACCAATGCGACGAGTACGGATGCGTTGAGTTCGCAACCGTCTTGCTATGGTATGTGAGCATCGAGCTCGCATTGTCAAATATGGTCTTGAACCCGTGCCCGCTCGGCGTCATAAGATACGGAATATATGAGAGCGCGTATATCATAAACGCCACCGCCGCAAACATAATCACAAAGAATATGAATGTGGTTTTAATATTTTTTGAAAAATCGTTTATGACCTTTTGATGCTCTATACCCGATGTTACGCCCTTCGGTCTTGTAACAGCGTATCTGTATTCCGAATAACGCCGGTACATGACGTATAAAAATATGACAAATATTCCCGCGCCCGCATAGAAGCCCGTCCACTTGCTCGCTGCCGCAAGGCCGAAAAAGATGCCCGAAAGTCCGAGAGGCACAAGCGTCTTTTTCAGCGGGGTATCGTTAAAACTCATCTTATAATACTTATACATGAAATAATACATAAGCATTATAAAGAATGTAACGTATACATCTATAGTGGCAATTCTTGTCTGCGCGAAGTGCATGAAGTCAAAGGTAAATATCAGGCAGACCACTATTGAAAGCCATGATTTTCTGAATATCCTTAGCGCGAAAAGGTATATTACCGGTATCATAAATATACCGAATACCGTTCCCACAACTCTCCAGCCGAACGGGTTCATGCCGAATATGCGTATGCCTATGCTCATAAGGAGCTTGCCGAGAGGCGGATGCGTCCATTCGTACACGGTCATATGATGAATAAACTCATACGCCGTTCTGCCGTGATAAATCTCGTCAAAATATGTTTCGGACATGAAATTCTTGCCTTCGACGAACTTATCCTGCTCGTCAAACAGCGCGCTTACGGACTTATCATCGGCGTTTACCGGCTCAATCGTGTTGCCGTCTCCGTCAAGAACGCATACCTCTTTTATATATATGACGTCCGTCGGGTCGGTCTCGGACGGAACATGTGTTGTTGAGAGCGTAATATACCTCGCTTTCGCGCTCGTATCGCATGAGTCCCAGTAAAATACCGAGCCGGATGTTACCGTATTCTCCCCCACAACGTTCTTGCCGCTGTCGAGGAATTTAAAATCTATCGATCTGTTTTCTTCAAGCTGTCTTGCTCCGAGATAAAATTCCGTCTTGGATATATCCCGTTCCGAACCCAAATCTATTGTAACGGGCTTATCCGAAAGCGTAATCTCCGTTTCGGGCGCGAATTTGTTGCCGAGATTGTGCAGCGCGATAACGCTGTATACGACAATTATCACAGCCATAGCTATATAATCCACCGCGCCTATTTTAAGCTTCGGCGCGCTGACCGTAAACGAGCGCTCGGTATTCTGCTTTGCCGAAACAGTCTTTTTCGCGTTCCTGGAATATCCCACCGGCGCAGCCTTTACGTTTCTGTTTTGGCTTTTGGCTCCGGCCTTGCCCGCCGGCTCCGGCTTGTACTCCACACATTCCTTTTGTATAAAGTATAGGCACACGGCAAATATTATAATATTTATAACCGACGCTGCGGCAACCACAGGATCTCTGTAATACTTGTTTATATCCTGATTATATATGAAAAGTATCCACGCCATATTGAAGAACTGCGACAGGGAGAACAGTCCGTACATAATAAAACTCTTTGCGGTAGGCAGGGATATGAGCGCGAACATCAGCATAAAGATTGCCGGGAACGCGTAACGCTCATGCATTTTTATGGCGAGCATATATATGCAAAACGATATTACAAACGCCGTTATATAATACTTTGCCGGGCTTTTGCTCTTAAAAAACACATATGCTCCGTATGCCACAGCCACGGCAATCATGCTGTAGCCTATAACGCTCATTGCGGTTCCCAAGCCTGCCCAGTTTCTGCCCAGAGCGCCGTAAATATTAAACGCGTTTATTGTAAGATACGGGTACTCGCCCAAGGTCTTTGTATACTGCTCGATAATGGCGGCGATACCCTTTAACGGGTTTTCGCCAAACGGCATGAACAGCACAAGCATTGCCGCTATCGCGGCCAAAGCCCATATCGCGAGCTTTATGAACTTGCCGAAATCAAACTTCTCCCTTATAAATAACTCGTCGATCAGTCCGAATATAATCACGGGCGCGAAGAACGCCGCCTGCGGCTTTATCAGCACTCCCGCCGCAAACCAGAAAAACGACGGTATATATTTGCGCTCCGCCACACAGTATACCGAAAGCAGGCAGAACAGCGCTAATATGCTGTCGATTTGTCCCCATATCGAACTGTTTAGAATAACAGCCGGGTTCAGCACTATAAGCGCCGCGAATATCGCCGACGCGCTCTGTGAGAATTTCTTTGAGGCAATCTTATAGGTAAGCCAGCCCATAACCATATCGGCAATGATTGACGGCAGCTTAAGCCATAGCCACAGTCCTCCCTCGCTCAAACTGAGCGTCTCCTTTACCGCGCCGAGAATGTACATTATATACACATACCCCGGCGGGTAGTCATGAAAGCCGTCGGACGCATAGAAATCCCTAAGTCCGTCATTAAATATACGGCTTGACCATCCGGAAAAGCAGCCCATATCGGTGGGATGCCCGTAATAGCATACCGCGCCTATGACATGAGCAATAGCCCCCACAGCCATGACCGCGATTATATAAACCGCGTTATCCTGACGCTTTACGGGATTTTTTATTTCTTCTTTTAGGTACAGCGACCATACCGCTCCGCCGAAAACAGCCGAAAGCAGCATAACGATAATAATAGAACTCATATTCCCCAACCTATCTCCTTTTATCTTTTTGTCGGCATTGCGGCGTAATATTGGTACAGTTCACCTATCCCGATATGTTAAGGCATACTGCGCGTCCGGTTTTGGCAGTTGTGCGAATAGACGGAATAATAACGCAAAGTTATCATTTCATAGCTGAACAGTAACGTAATATTTATCCGCCGCAAGCAAAATTACACATATTGTATTATAGCATATACACTCATATTTTGCAATAGCAAAACTTAATATGTTTTATTAAAAAAATAATTATTTTGTTAAAAATACCTGTTTTTCTCTTGCAATTATTGATGATTTATTGTAAAATATACAATAGATAGATGTATGGCAATAAAATTGTCGAAAGGAGAGAGAATTTATGACAAAGAAAATCCTAAGCGCCGCGTTGAGCGTCACGATGACGGCAACACTGCTTACCGGGTATGTAATGCCTGTCGGCGCGGCTGCGAAAGAGCCGCAGTATCAACAGACCGCACGGCAGATGGAAGCGCTCGACCGCGGTCTTATCGCGGTCAAGACCGAAAATGACGCGCGCGGGCAGACCCAAGCCGGCGTTTATCTGAGCTGGCGTTTGCTCGGCACCGAGAGCCTTACGGATCAGGCGTTCGATATCTACCGAAACGGCACAAAGATCACCACAACGGCGGCAAACGGAGCCACGAACTACCTTGACCCGACCGGAACAACGACAAGCAAGTATCGGGTAGTGCCCAAAGGCGGAGTTATGAGCAGTTGTCCGGAGGTCACGCCAATCAACACGAATCTCACAGCGCGTAGCGATTACTACGGAAACGGCACAAGCAAAGCGAACTCGTTTACATATGTTGATATCCCTATCAACCGTCCCGCGGACGTTTCACGCCCGGGTGACGGAAAAACATCATATTACCACAACACACTTACAAATGACGGTTCCGTAGATAAGGAGGGCGGCGCAAATGACGCGAGCGTCGGCGATCTCGACGGCGACGGAGATTACGAGATCATCCTGAAATGGGACCCGACCGACTCAAAGGACAGCGCGGGCAGCGACTGGACCGGTCCCACATATCTTGACGCTTATGATTTCACCTTGAACGGCACGACCACTGCCGACAGCAAGCTTTTGTGGCGGATAGACCTCGGTCCGAACGTTACGTCGGGTCAGCATTATTCACCGTTTATGGTTTACGACTTTGACGGCGACGGTGAGGCGGAATTAGCCGTAAAAACAGCGCCGGGCTCCTATTCAACTACGGACGGCGGGAAAACCAAGCACTATGTAACCGAAGCCGGAGACACGAACGCGATAAAAAATGCCGATAACAGCACAATATGGGTCGGAGCCGGCGGCATAAAGGGCAAGAATACGACCGGTCCGGAATATCTTACGATATTTGAAAGCGACGGTACCCCTGCATATACGACGGACTTCATCCCGCGCGGCTCTATTTCGAGCTGGGGCGACAGTAAGGCAAACCGAAGCGAAAGATATATTGCGGGCGTCGCATACCTTGACGGCGTTCATCCAAGCCTTATTATGTGCCGCGGATATTACAAAAAGGCAATGCTACGCGCGTATGACTGGGACGGTGAAACACTCTCGCTGCGCTGGGAGCATGACGGAAGCGCGAACAACGCGAACACAATGTACGGGCAGGGTAACCATAACATGTCCGTTGCCGACGTCGATAAAGACGGCAAGGACGAGATAGTATGGGGTTCGGCAACGCTTGACGACGACGGAAAGACGATCGTTGAAAATACGCGTTACGGCCACGGCGACGCCATGCATGTGAACGATTTCGATAACGACGGCTGGCAGGAGGTGTTCTCCGTTAAGGAGGAGAAGTCGGGATATGCTAACAACGCCGCCGATTTCCGCAGACCCGGAACAGGAAAGGGCAAAAGTATATGGGGCAAGGGCGCCTCGGGCGACACAGGCCGTGGCGTTATGGCGAATATAGACGACGAATACGCAAAAACCCATCCGGACGCTATGGCGCTTGCGTGGTCGAGCTCGCACCCTAACGTATTCACGCTCTCGGGACAGGAGCTTAAGGAAAGCCCGAAAACAAACTCGCGCACAATGCAAAACTTCCTTGTTTACTGGGACGGCGATTTGAGCCGTGAGATCCTTGACGATAACCAGCTTGCAAAATATGACGCAGCAACCGGATACACAACAAGATTTTATAACGGTAAGGATGGATATTTACCGATAACGTCAAATAACTATTCAAAGCATACGCCGTCGCTCGTTGCCGATATATTAGGTGACTGGCGTGAGGAAATTATAGCGCCGTTTGGCAAAGGGCCGAATGATACTCCGTATCTCAGAATACTTATTTCCACGCTGCCGTCCGAATACCGTCTTACAACACTGATGCACGACTCACAGTACCGCTGCGCCATAGCATGGCAGAACGGCGGCTACAACCAGCCGCCGCATCAGAGCTACTATATAGGCTCGGCGGCGCTTGCCACGGACGCGAGCGGAAAGGAGCTTAAATATCTCGCTCCCGCAGTCCCATATACAAGAGTTTCCTATCCGGTAGAAACTCAGACCGACCCAGCAAAAAGCCTGACGCTCTCGGAACACAGCATAAATATCGAAAAGAACAGCACGGCTATTATCGCGGCGAATATCCTGCCCGAAACGGCATCAAAAAAGATTGACTGGAGCTCGTCCAATACCAATGTCGCTACTGTTTCAGGCGGTGTTATAACCGCAGTCGGCACAGGCACCACAACCATTACGGCGACCGCAAAAGGCACCAATATATCAGACACCTGTAACGTAACCGTTTATTCAACACCCGTAACGGGTTTAAGTGTGCCCGGCTACGACAACATAAGCATACCGGAGGGTAGTTCAAAGCAGATCTCCGCCAGTGTTCTGCCGCTGGACGCCACAGACAAGAGCATACGCTGGACCTCCTCAAACGAAAACGCGGTAACCGTAAACGACAGCGGTATGGTTACCGGAGTTGGCGCGGGCTCGTCAATTATTACCGCAACGACTAACGAAGGCGGATTTAATAAGGACATTATAGTAACGTCTATCGACGGCGAAACTACAGACAGTACAGGAACTAACGAATTTGAGCTGATATCCGCGGGGGCCGGTACAACATTAAGAAACGGCTCGGCTAACAGCGGAGGAATAACTCATGACGGAGCAACGGAAGGCGCTGTCGTCGCAAAAGACTTTGAAGTGTTTGACGATAACAAGGCGACTCTACGCTTCCAATTTTCTTCAGGCGGCGATAAAGACGCAAATGACGCATGGAACTGGGACGGGCGTGAATATACCTTTGGTCTGAGATTTCTCGACTCAAACGGAAACAATATTCTTACCATATCTCAGGCTTATCAAACAAAAGCGCAGATGACTCAAAGCACAGTCGGCGCCGAGATGACGCAAAACTTGAACAGTGACTGGGACGAGATAGTGACAGGCGGAAACCAGCCGCTTGGGCGAAGCTCGACATCATGGTATATAACGCTTGATTTTGACTATAACGGCGATACCTGTACCGCTGCGCTCAGCGCAAATGAAACACAGACCGAATATACCTACAAAAAAACATTCGACTTAAACGGCGCAAGATTTAAGACTATGCAGCTCTATACAACAAAAGACGGCGACGGAGCAATAAAGGCGCATCCGAGCTTTAGCAACGTTTCTTATTCGCGCACTGTCGCAACCGACGGTGTGGGCAGCGCTCTCTATGACAAGGGTAACGCGACCAAAAACGGCTCGGCATGGACGACCGGCGATATTTCGGACTGGAAAGTTACGGGCGGAACTTTGGCGATAGATTCCGAGAAAAGATTAGGATTTAACGTAAACAAACCCGGGAGCTCATATAGCGCGTCAAAAACATTCTCCATTGCCGACGGAGCGATCGTAACATATGACGCAGACTGGTATTATTTCAATACTACGGCAAGAGAGTCAAATACGGAGTTTATACAGCTTGGTCCGGTAAAGATTGCCGCAGGAAACGGCGGCGGTTCGCAAGATACCGACTTTAAGGGTATGTACTTTACAAAGCTCAGTCTTGACGGCGGAAGCACATGGCTCGACACGGACGGAGACGGCAAACCGAACAGCATATTCTCCGGAGCAAACAGCGCGTTTACCAACAATGTGCATCTCGTTATAGACACCCGAACCAACACTGTAATATCTCTGAAATTTGCAGGCAATGAAATAGTTAAAGACTATAAGCTTTCCTCTGCGGCGGGATACGGCAGCGTATCGTTTGGATTTGACCGCGGCGGCGGCACTAACGACATAGCATATATAAACGGTCTTGCTAACCTCTCCGTAATCCAATACGTTGACGGCGCCAAGCAGCCCAACGATCCGGAGAAGGATCCGACCGTGACGGCCGAACCGTCCGATACACCCGAACCGACGGCAATGCCTTCAGCGACTCCGACAGCGCCCCCGTCACCGACTCCGAATGTCGATGATATTACGGTTACGGCTCCTATGCTAAACAGTGACGGCAAGGTTGAGGTAACGGTTAAAAACAGCGGCAGCATGGACCAACCGGTTAAACTCATCGTAGCGAGCTACGACGCGGACGAAAAGCTTATAGACGTAAAGCTTTCAGCGGACGCGACAGTTTCCGCAAACACAGAAGCGGTGATCACGGCGGAAGCGCCTTTGCCGGAAGCTGCCACATATAAGGTTATGCTGTGGAACTCAATCGTAAACGGATTTCCGATTATGGATTTCGCGGACAGCATTGCCAATCTTTCCGCGGCGGAGGTCGATATGACCGACGCGTCGGATACAATTGAAGAACCGGCAGCGGAGGTTACTCCCGCGCCGGATAATTCCGAAACGGGCGAAGAATCGCCCGCGGCGGATACGGTTAAAGAACCGGCTACGGATTTACCGAAACCGGTCGAAACAGACAAAATGGACTAAACCGTAAAAACATAAACGGGCAGCGTATCGCTGCCCGTTTCCTTTACCTTGACAGGTTCCGTGGAATCCGCGTTATGCCTCGGCGGCGTCAGCTCGACTATGGCGAGAGGTATAATGACCGTTATAAATATCGCCGCCAGAACGGATATAACAAGCTTTTTCATACACATTCCCCCTAAAGCCATTATATTCCGTCCCCGACGCAAAAATACCGCCGCATAGGACTTGCGGCGGTAGTTATAATTATTGCTCCTCTGCGGTATCCGTTTCCGCGCTAATCTTGCGCTGTTCCTTTACGCTGTTGAAAATCTCCATGAACTCGTCGCCCGTTATTGTCTCCTTATCGATAAGGAATTCGGAAATCTTATCGAGCGCGTCCCTGTTTTCGTTGAGCAGTCTCTTTGCGATTTCGTAGCGCTCCTTCATTATCTTGATGATTTCGCGGTCAATCTCCGTCTTTGTTTCCTCGGAGCAGTTCGCTACGCTCCTGCCGTCAAGATACTTGTTCTCGACACTCTCAAGCCCCACCAAACCGAAGCGCTCGCTCATACCGAACATCGTAATCATCTTACGCGCAAGGTCGGTCGCGCGCTCGATATCGTTTGACGCGCCCGTGGTCATGGTGTTAAACACAATCTCCTCCGCCGCGCGTCCGGCGAGGAATACGGTTATCTGGTCAAGAAGCTCGTCACGGTTGTTGAGGTACTTTTCCTCCTCGTCGGGCATTTGCATGGTGTATCCCAACGCGCCCATGGTTCTGGGAACGATAGTGATTTTCTGAACGGGCTGGGTGTTTTTCTGCAAAGCCGTCGCAAGCGCGTGCCCCACCTCATGGAAGGATACTATACGCTTTTCCTCCTTCGACAAAATCCTGTCCTTTTTCTCCTTACCCGCTATAATCACCTCTACGGAGTCCATAAGATCCTCCTGGGTTACCGCCTGTCTGCCGAAACGCACCGCGCGCAGCGCCGCTTCGTTGACCATATTCGCCAAATCCGCGCCCGCCGCGCCGCTTGTCGCGAGCGCCATTTCGTGCAAATCTATATCGGGCGAAGTTCTGACATTCTTTATATGAACCTTCAGGATATCCTCCCTGCCCTTTAAATCCGGCTTCTCAACTATAATCCGCCTGTCAAACCGTCCCGGTCTTAAAAGCGCCTTATCGAGAATTTCAGGCCTGTTTGTCGCCGCGAGGATTACAAGTCCCTTTGACGAGTCAAAGCCGTCCATTTCCGCAAGCAGCTGATTCAGCGTCTGCTCACGCTCATCGTTGGAGCCTATCTGATTATCGCGCGACTTGCCTATCGCGTCAATCTCATCAATAAAAATTATACACGGCGCCTTCGCGTTCGCCTGCTTGAAAAGGTCGCGCACACGCGACGCGCCCACGCCGACGAACATCTCCACAAACTCCGAGCCGGAAAGTGAAAAGAACGGAACGTTCGCCTCGCCCGCGACCGCCTTTGCAAGAAGCGTTTTACCCGTTCCCGGCGGACCGACGAGCAGCGCGCCCTTGGGCTGCTTCGCGCCTATCGCGGTATATTTCGCGGGATTGTGCAGGAAATCGACAATCTCATCAAGCGACTCCTTTGCCTCCTCCTGGCCGGCGACGTCGTTAAAGGTTACGCCGGTTTTGTTCTCGATATTATACATCTTCGCGTGCGACTGGCCTATGCCCATTATTCCACCGCCGCCGCCCATTCTCTTTGTCATAAAACGCATGAGCAGCATAATAAGCAGATACATAAACACAAGCGGCATAATCCATGTGAGCACGAAATTGACGACCGGATTTGAGTCATCGACGGGGGTTGAATACTCTATCCCCTTTTCGTTAAGAGTCTTTATGAGCTCCTCGTCATTTTTTATATATCCCGTGTAATATACGGGACGGCTGGCGTCCGCTCTTTCTTCCGGGGTTCCTGCTATACCGAGCCATCCGCCCATCGCCTCCGTTTTATCTTTGTCAGCCGTAGGCTGACCGTATATTATTATCCTGTCGCTTTCTATAACCACCTCACTTACCTTATCCTCATTGAGCATAGTCATAAACTCGCTGTATTTTATATTCTTCCTTGCGGGCGAGGTTAATGAACTCAATGCGAAGTTGAGAATAAGCGTTGCCGCTATAGATATTATAAGAAAAATAATAATCGGATTCTTGAACGGCGAACCCTCCGGACGTCTGCCGGGTTTATTATTTCTGTCGTTATTCATATTTATCTGCATATACCCCTTTCATATTGTAGTATATTAAGCTTTCAGAACTTTAGTCTATCACATTTGCAATAAAATTTCAACATAAAATATCTATATTTTTTAATTTGTTCATATTTATCCGATATATTTCTTTTTATTCACAAATTTTTAATTGACTTAATGGTTGATTAATGCTATAATAGACTTATATTATGAGGGATAACAGAGACGGTATTATCTTAATAACAGAAAGGATATGATTCTAATGAAAAAACAGCTTTCGCTGTTTGTAGCGCTTGTTACTCTCGTAACATCGCTTGCAAGCTCGTTTACGGTAAACGCGGCTTTCAGCGATGTTGCGGACGACAACCCTTACAAAGAAGCTATTACAACCTTGAACAAGCTCCATGTAATCGACGGGTATGATGAAAACACCTTTGGTCCGGAAAAGGAAATTACAAGAGCGGAGTTCACAAAGCTTATCGTATACATGCTGGGATACGGAGATTTAAGCACAAAAACAACGCAATTTGAGGACGTTTCGGATGATTATTGGGCTAACGCGAATATATGCACGGCGTATAATCTCGGCATTATAAACGGCTACAGCGATACAGAGTTCGGCCCGGACGACCCCGTTACATATGAGCAGGCGCTCAAAATGGTGGTATGCGCGCTCGGATATCAGAACGACGCCGAAGCCAAGGGAGGCTATCCCGAGGGCTACCGTTCAGAGAGTACCGCTCTTAATCTTAACAAGGGCATAAACGGTCTTGCTTATGACGCGAACGCTCCGAGAGGTATTGTAGCGCAGATTATGTACAACTCGCTTGAAATCAACCTCCGCGAGCTAAACGGCAGCAATAAATGGGAATCTACGGACAAGACCATACTTGAGGACCGTCTGAACGCCCACAAGCTTAAAGGCACGGTTGTCGGCGTCGAAGAATCCATCACGTCAAACTGTGACGCGGGAACGCTAAACCCCGGCTTCTTTGCGATAGACGACGACAGGACGGGCGAGGAGTATATTATAGACTATACCGAATACACTAACTCGCTCAGCGACATGACCGCTTATTTGGGAAAAACCGTTCAGGTTTATTACCGTGAGGATGAGCGCTCAACGGACAGGTGGCTTATCGAAATCGATAACGAAACCTTTAATAACAAGGAGATTACCGTTTCTTCATATGATTTGTCGGATTATTCCGATTACACACTTAGATACTATCCGGAAAATTCGGGTAAAACTTCAAGCATAAGACTCGACGCTTCCGATCTCACTATAAGGTATAACGGCCGTGTTGTTGAAAAAGACGTAACGCTCGGGGATAATTCATATTCTCCGGCGGATGCTCTGACTCAGTGGCTCAACGCGGAATCCGACTATTGTATTTACGGAAACGTAAGATTTATAGACAGCGGTTCGACAGGTAAATATAATATAGTTGATATATACGACTATGAAAACATAGTGGCATATTCGGCGCCCTATTCGCCGGATTACAGAATAACGGACAAGACCAAGACAGGTAACTTCCTTGTTCTTAACCCGGACGCCGCCGATTATAAATTCACTCTTACAAAGAACGGCAGCACTATAGACCCCACCGCTATTTCCGCAAACGACGTAGTGAGCTATGCGTTAAACCTCGACGGTGATTTCTATACGGTATATGCCAACTCGACAAGCGTCAGCGGCACCATTACACAGGTTAATATTAACGATAATGAGCCGACAATATCGATAGACGGAACGAAATACCACGTAAGCAGCCGTTTCATTGAATATATAAATGAAAAGGACAAGTCAACGCTTGAGTCGGGTTCGTCAATAACAGCCTATCCCGATATTTTCGGAACGCTTGAATGGGGCACGGTGACAAAATCGTCCAAGTACTATCCTTACGCGTATGTTATAAACGTTGAACAGGACGGCGAGGACTATTATGTGAAACTGTTCGCTCCGTCGTCAACGAATACTACAAGCTTTTCGTCATCAACCGCATATAAGGTAAAGAGCTATAAGATACAGGATAATAATCCAAAGCTTAACACAAAGAGATCATCTCCTTCATCTATAGCGTCGGCGCTTGAAGCTAATGCCGAGCTGCCTGAGGAGTCGATACCCAAGATAAGCGGAGTAAAGGGAACCGGATACAACCAGCTCATAAAGGTCGGATTTAGCGAGGCAGGCGAAATTTCAGACGTTATCACGCTGGACGAAAGCACGGAAGTACAGAACGAGGACGACAGCAAGCTTGTCCGCTTTAAGGGCATGAATCCCGACGCAAAATACTATGTGACATCGTCAAGCGTAAAGGAGTCAAGCACGGGAACGACCTATTATTCGTTGAAGTCAAGCACACCGTTGTTTGTAATACCGAAGGACAGAACAGACGAATCCGGCTATTCGCTTAAATCGGCGATAACGGGCAACTCCATGGTATCCGGCGGAACATACTATCTTGACGCGTATGACCTCAGTTCAACAAAGTATCCCGACGCGCTTCTTGTTTATAATACAACCTTTAAGAGCGGTACCGCAATTACATATTCGACCGCATACAGACTGTTGGGTGATGATATAGAAGAAGAATTCGATGAGACTGAGGGCGATATTTTCAAAATGCTCTATACGTACAACAGCGCGACCACGGTTACGAAAACAAAGATTGCGCCGGAATATGAATCAGACTTCGCTGTGCTGCGTCAAGGCGATATAATCCTTAACGGCACCGACTCTGATAAGCATGCCGACGCGTTCATACAAGCTATTGACTATGACGATGTGCTCAACATATTAAACGGTGAATCCACCGCGGTATATGACGAGAACGGAGATCTTAAGGGCTATGAGACATATAACTGGACAAAAGAGCGGGAGCAGGATGCGGAGCATTACTACCAGAAGTATGTATTTGATTTCAGGTATCCCAAGACCTCTGTCATGAACGCCATTACGGCCGGCACGGAACCGTCCGACTCCGATCTTGAAAACTACTGGGTAACAGGCGGTAATGTTACGGGAATCTCTTCAAGAGCCTTCATGGTCAATATTATGCAGGTTCTCCCCGAAGAAAACATGCTGTATGTAACGCGTGACGGTTTTGATGAATCGGGTAATCTTAACGAAAACAACTATATGGAGCTTAAGGTTTCATCATCGACAAAGATTGTCAGATATGATAAGGACCTGAAGGAGTTTACACCTTATGCCCAGGGCACGGAGAACACGGCTCTTACCGTTCAGGATCTTAAAGAAGCCGAAAACTACGGCAGCGCTTGCTCGAAGGCTCTTGTAACCTATGTATCAGGCTCAACGAGCACATCAACGGCAACGCCCACGGCTAAGTTCATAGTTATCTATGAATAAATTCCGCAAATACTAATATAAGTGTCAATATTCACGCCTTGTGAATATTGACACTTTTTAGTTTATGAGTTATAATGTCATTATATTGAGAAATGTAGGAGGAGTAATACATGGGAGCATATTTATTTGTTCATTTTGTGGGAACGGAGTCTGACGAAACTCATGAGCAGCTTTATTTCTCAGTGTCAAAGGACGGGATGGTATGGAAAACGCTAAACAATAAACAGCCGATTCTCACGAGCTATATCGGGGAGGCAGGAGTTCGTGACCCATATATAGAAAGAGGACGTGACGGAAAATTTTACATAATAGCTACAGACCTCAGTATCTATCACCGCCGCCACGACAAAAACAGGTGGATAAGCTGTCAGCAGACAGGCTCAAGGAGCCTTATCATGTGGGAGAGTCCGGATATGGTGCACTGGACCGCGCCGAAAATGATAGAGTGCGCCGTTAAGAACGCGGGCTGCCTATGGGCGCCGGAGGCTGAGTATGATCCTGAAAAGGACGCGTACATGGTATTTTGGGCGTCGAGAGTATCTGACGACGGATTTGGCAAGGAAAGAATGTATCGCGCGTATACAAAGGACTTTAGCGCATATTCCGAGCCTGAATTATTTATTGATAACCCCAACTGCTCCATTGATACCACAATCACAAACCATGCGGGAGTGTTCTATCGTTTCACCAAAGACGAAACCTTCAAGGCCGTAACCATGGAGAGCGCCATGTCGCTTAACGGGACGTGGAAGCCGGTCGAAACCTACACGATTGACGGAGTGCCCGGAACGGAGGTTTTCGGCTACGAAGGGCCGACAATATTCAAATATCACAACGAAAACAAATGGTGCCTTCTGCTTGACCACTACAGCGGTCGGGACGGTTATAAACCGTTTATAACAACCGATATTTCAAAGGGTGAGTTTGTATCCGCGGGCGAAGCGATATTTGACGATATATACCGTCACGGCTCGGCAATGCCAATAACGGACGAGGAGTATGCCCGCCTTGTCAAAGCATATCCCATGGATGAATAACATAAAACCGGAGAGCATCTCTCCGGTTTTGTGTTATGTGCTTGTATTCCACTTTGCCACTCGCATAAGCGTGGGGTCCTCCTGCTTCGTCTGCGGCGCGCGCTTATCGGCGTTTCGCAGAAACAGTAATCCCTGATGTGAGCAATTACGATCAAGTCCCATTTCTATGTATTCGTCAGCCTTAGCCTTCATTCCTTTTCCATAATAGCCCAGCGCCGCCATATAACAACAATGAACAAAATTGTTGCGCTCGGTATCCGCGTCAAAGATGATAAAAGGAAGGAATGACGCGAAATAGTCTATTTCCGGCTTGTCGTCAATATGCGCCTCGGAATAATCTATAAGCTTATTAAATCCGCCCATCATTTTCTTCCTGTCGCCCAGAGCGCCGTACGCGAGCGTGCGGAAGAAAAACATCTCCGGCGGTATATCCTTATTGCTGTAATTAAGGTCAAGGGTAAAGCTGCCCTCTATCGCCTTGTTATAATACTTTATAGCCGATATTTTATCCACATTTTCATAGGCTCTGCCCATGAGATAATATATATCCGTATCCGGACTTGTGGCATATTTGCCCTCGCCCAGGTTCTCCGGATACTCCAAAGCCTCTTCAAGATGATTTATTGCGCCCTCATAGTCGCCGTCGAGGATAAGCTCTCTTGCAATACACATATGCGCACGGCGGTACTGACTTATTACTTTTCCACCGCCGCCTTCCCACGTGTGGAAGTTATGCCGCTTTATCGCGCGCAGCGCGTAGTCATAGTACATCTCGTCATTGAGCAGCTCTATGTACTCGTTAAATAAATCATCCCGACTTTCAACCATCTCTATCTTATCCGCCATATCCTTAAGACGTTTTTTTACGGGATAATTCGTAAGCTTCCTTATAACGTCAAGCTCAAAGTAAATACGCGCGTCGTCGGGCGCGTACATAGCGGCCCGCTCCATAAGCCCCGCCGCTTCCTCCTTATCGCCGAGCTTGTTATATGTGGCAAGCGCAAGGTTTCTTAAAACCGCGCTGTTGCGTTTGTCAAGCTCCAAGGCGTCCTTCCAGCACTTTATAGCCTTATACCACACGCCCTTGTCATAGTACAGGTTTCCGAGAGCGTAGTGCGCGAACCAGTCCTTAGGATTGCGCTCTATCGCGTGATTGAGCACAGGTATGGACTGTAATCTGTTCGGAAACGCATAGTCATGATTGCTGTTTGCCGCAACCTCCAGTTCTATGTCGCTGTTTGAATAGTACGCCATATAATAATGAAGCGTGGGCATATTCTCTCCCGCGATAAGCGCCAATACATTAGCCGCGTCCGTATATAAATTCGCCTCCGCGTAGCATATTGATAAATCAACGTAGTTTTGCAAACTGTTGCGCATAAGCCCTTTAAGCTCGTCGAGACGGTCAAAATCACGCGTGAGTAAAAACAGTTCGTATCTTGCTCCAAAATCGAGCGGGTCTATTACTATGGAGCGCTTCGTGAAGCTGATTGCTTCCTCTATCATTCCGCTGCGGCGCAAAAGCGCCGAACGAAGGGTTCTCGCCTTCATATTATGTGTGCCGCGCGTAAGCGAATGCTCCAAAAACTCCAGCGCTCTTGAAAAATCATTCTGCTTTGCGCTCACGCACGCAAGCTGATAATAACCCTTATCCTGCATATTTCCGTCCCATATTGACTTGTAAAACGCCGAATACGCCTCGTCATATCGCTGCTGCATTTTAAGCGCAAGTCCCAGATTGTAATACGGCTCGCAGTCATACGGATTATTGTTAAGGCTCGTAGCCCTTGCTATAGCTGCTCTGAAATGCTTTTCCGCCTCATCGAACAAGCCCTTTCTGTACAGCAGCTTACCGTACCCGTTATTCAGTCGGATGTCGGACGGGTCGCGGCGCAGCCCTTCCAGATAATAATCCTCCGGCCGGCGCGTCGGATGACGGTATTGCTCCAGATGTATCGCCGTTAAAAAGAGTTCCTCCATCGAGGCAATCTCCTTGGGCGCCCGCGCCGCCGGCATCGGTTCCGGAAGCTTTTCATGCGTATCGCCCACGGGAGTATATGTAAGCATTACTTCGCCGTCCCCGTTTCTTACTATAAGCTTTATTCCCGTTTCTTCCTCATCGTCTTTTAGTTCCACCTGTCTGTCATAAACACTGTACGGCGAAATGTCAATATTTTCTTTCATATACGAGGCTACGGCCGTTCCTTCGAGAAGAACGCTCACCTTCATTTCGGATGTGGCGTATAACCTGATACGCGCTATGCCGTCCTCTACCTCAAGATTTGCGATAATATCCACAACTGCGTCTTTGACGTCGCCGATTTTTTTATACGGGATAAAATACTGCTTAAAAGATTTTTCCTCATACGGCATTATGAACGTGAAGTCGGTCTGATTATCGGAAAAAACGCCCGCCATAAGCTCCACGTAAGGAGCGTTACTGTCCGTAAGACTTCTTACCCACGCATTGCCGTAATCGCCGTTCCCGCTCGTCCACTGCTTCTTTCCGGGAGCTATATGGTGGTCGGCAACGTGCAGCAGACCGGCTTCCTTCTCAAAATCATAGTTACCTATAAAGTCATAATCCGAATGTATTGCCATATAGGATGTCGGCACAGGTATATTCTTAAATCGGGAAATATCCACACCCTCGCCGTAATCCACATCATAGTATGTCCCTGTAGCAACCGGAAACTTTGAAATATGGCGTTTTCCGTAATCCATTACGGCATGCACGTCGGGCGGCAATATTGTTTTTGTATGCTCATTTGCCGGTACCGCCGGATTTGCCCACCATAAGAAGGTCTGCGGGATTTCCGTCGGATTATATATCTGTCCCTTTATTTCCAGATATGCCTTGCCGGGATAAAGCGTGTACCCCGCCATCCCCTTTGTGTGGTACATGTTTTCTATCTCGCCGCACCATACGGTAACGGAACCGTCCTCGTTTTTGCTTATGTAAAAATCCACATTGTCAAAGGCGGACGGACGGTGATGCTGCGGCCAGCTAAATTCAATACCGCCCAGCGTCCACGGTCCGGCAAGCCCCACCAGCGCGGGCTTTATTACCTCATTATAATAAACGGCGTCATATCCGTTCGTTTTATCGAAAATACGGTGTATTTTTCCTCCTATCTCCGGAAGAATTATAACACTGAGATATTCGTTTTCAAGATATATAGCCGTGTATTCCTTATCCTTTTTTTCATCGCTTACAGTCTCCGTAACCGGATGCGGATACACCTTTCCCGAACTCCCGTGATATACCCTTTTTTCCGGAAATATCGGATGCTTGCACGGCTCGCCCGTTTCATAGGTCGGTATTTTCACTTTCTGCTTTAAAACTCTTACCGTATCCATAAATTATAACCTTTCTTTTCTCATAAGCAGATATACATCAACAAGATTATTGGCTGTGTCGGTGGATACTTTACCCACGCGGATATACCTGTATTCCTCAAGCAAATCCTCCGGAAACCTGTCTCCCCTGCTCACAAGAAGAATTACATTCTTATTGTCCTCCGAGTCAAACTCACTCATGTCCCTGCAATTTATAAAAGGCATTGCCGGCGTCAGGGACTTATACGAATATATATTTTTATCAATCTCATAGTATGCCAAAACGCCCATAAAGTGCAGCATTTTCGCATCGTCGTCGGCGTCGCCTATTATATAGCTGTCACAATACCTGTATTTTTCCGTAAAGCTGTCGCTTAGCAGCCTGTCGCTTGTGTTGTATTCCTTACCCAAAAGATATGTGTAATGGCTGATACCGGTGGCGAGAACAATCGCCAAACCCATACCCAAAAATTCGCCGGGACGCAGATTTGCCATGCCCACGGCGGCGAACACCATAAACAGCGGCATTGCCGGAACTATATAGCGTATTACAAATATCGGCCTTACCGCAATCGAGACAAGCACACCGAGGAAAATTGTTCCCGCCCATACCGCGACGGATAAAAGCGCGGTCGTTCTTGTTTTCCCCTTTTGTGAAAAAATAACGTTGAGCAGCAGCATTAAAAACAGCATTTCCATAAAATACATCAGAAATCCCGCGTTGCCCACTTCGAATACGTCCGATATATATCCGATAATTGTATTTATATTAATGGGGTCTATCCAGTATTCGTTCTGTACCTTAAACGCGAGCTGGCTTATAAAGCAGCCCATCCACGGAAGATATAACACCACCGACGCGGCGGCGCATAAAATCCACTTTTTAAGCATCCCGTCTCTTTGATATCGCCATATCGCGATTAGCAGGATAAGATAAATCACGCACACCACGACGAGCGCAAAGTAATGCGTATACGCCGCTGCCGCGCCCGCCAACGTCATTATTATAAGGTCTTTACGGCTCCCGCCAAAATAGCTTTTATACGCGTATATAGATGTTATAAACGTAAACATTGCCGCAAGCGAATACATGCGCACCTCAACAGCGTACGGCATTATAAACGGAAACAAAAGGAACATACCCATATAGCAAAGCGATACCTTTTTGTCGAACAGCTTCTCCAGCTGTATGCCGCCGATAAGCATGATTATAAGCAAGGGTATGAGCGAAAAGATTTTCGACGCCAAAAACGCATCCGGAAACGGCATTGTAAACAGCTTCAGGAGAATATAATATAACGGCGGATGAACGTCCGCCGCCGTAATACGGCATATGTCAAAAAAGCCGTTGCGCAGCATACCGTACGTGTACGCCTCGTCAAACCACACGTCCGTGCCGAACAGCATGGAGGTATATATGCCCGCGCCGCACAGCATTAAAACGCAGAAATACAGTCTGTAATGCTTTTCAATATTAGACTCAATCCTACCCATAATTATAAATCACTTTCTTTGGTTATATATATCGGTCTTTTCTTAACCTCAAGATATGTTTTTGCCATATACTGACCCAATATCCCAATCGTGAAAAGCTGTATTCCGCCGATAAGCAATATAACGCATATCAATGACGGATAGCCCGCAACCGGGTCCCCCCATATAAGAGTTTTAAATACGATTATACATATAAATACCAATGAAACGAAAAGGCACATGAGTCCCATATACGACGCTAAAGCAAGCGGCTTTGTGGAGAACGCCATAATCCCTTCAAGGGAATATTTCATCAGTTTCGACATGCTCCATTTCGTGTCGCCCACGCTGCGCTCCACATTTTCGTATGAAATCCATTTCGTTCTGTAGCCAACCCAACTGAATATACCCTTTGAAAAGCGGTTATATTCGGTAAGCTCCAATACGGAGTTTACCATGCGCCGCGTCATAAGCCTGAAATCCCGCGCGCCCTTTACTATTTCCGTATCTGAAATCTTATTTATAAACGCGTAGAACACGTTCGAGAGAACGGAGCGGATTTTGCCCTCGCCCTTTCTGTCCGCGCGTCGCGCGGCAGCGCAGTCATATTCCCCGCTCCTAAGAGCTCCATACATCTCCTCTATCAGCCGCGGCGGGTCCTGCAAGTCCACATCCATCATGGTCACATAGTCGCCCTTTGCCGCTTTAAGACCCGCGAGCATTGCGCCCTCCTTTCCGAAATTGCGCGAAAAGGATATGTAGTGCACGCGCCTGTCGCGGCGCGAAAGCGAGCGCATTATCTCAAGCGACTTGTCCGTAGAACCGTCGTCCACAAAAATAACTTCGTATTCAACCGGAATATTAAATTTTTCAACAGTGTCAAAAAAGCTCTCATAGAATATCTCTATCGCCTTCTCCTCATTAAGGCAAGGTACAATTACTGAAATAAGCTCCATCTATGTCCCTCCGGTCTTTTCTTGTGTCAACAATTATTCATGATAATTCTATCATAAAAGTAATATCATGTCAACCGTTTAAAGCTTTTTGAGCACGGTTTTTGAATGAGTGAACAAATTATGAACAAATCCAGTTATTCACAATTTTGTCCAAATAAGCACTATCCAACAAGCACTTGAATTGCTTATCAGTCCCGTTTTTAGAAGTTAACACCATATTTTTTTAGGAATAATTCATGTATAAAAACCTCGAATTTTGGCTTAAAATA
>CANRAG010000017.1 GCA_947628515.1 uncultured Clostridia bacterium
GAAGGCGACGTTAAGATGGGCTCGCTGATGGCGGGCCAGAGCGCGGCCATGGTAAATAAGATAGAGCCGTGCGCGGATATTATAAAGAGCTACTTCACCGAAGTTGAATTAGTTATTAGTAGCATAAAAAAGAATATGTTGGGAGAACAATAATGGGTAAAATTGCATTTTTATTTGCCGGACAGGGCAGTCAGGCGCCGGGCATGGGCAGGGAGCTTGCGGAGAATTTCGAGTGCGCGGACGCCGTGTTTGACGAGGCGTCGGCGGCGCTGGGATTTGATATAAAGGATATGATATTTAACGGCACGCAGGAAACGCTGATGATTACCGAGAATACACAGCCCACAATAGTTACAATGAGCGTTGCGGCGCTTCGTGTTCTTGAAGAAAAGGGCATAAAGCCGGACGTTGCGGCGGGACTTAGTCTGGGCGAATACACGGCTCATGTAGCGGCGGGTTCGATGAAGTTTGCCGACGCGGTAAAGCTTGTTAAAAAACGCGGCAAGTACATGCAGGAGGAGGTTCCTGTGGGCGTGGGCGCAATGGCGGCCATACTCGGACTTGACGCGCAGCAGGTTCGCGAGGCCGCAAAAAGGGCGTCTGAGGTAGGCGTATGCACGGGTGCGAACTTCAATTGTCCGGGACAGATCGTGGTATCGGGCGAGACTGCGGCGGTGGACAAGTGCTGCGAGATAGCGAAAGAAATGGGCGCAAAGCGCGCCGTAAAGCTTGCTGTTTCCGCTCCGTTCCATTGCTCGCTGCTTACGGGCGCGGGCGAGAAGCTCGCGAAGGAAATGGAGAATGTGCCGGTATACGATATGCAAATTCCGGTCGTCACAAACGTAACGGGCGACTATGTTAAGTCAAAGGACGATATAAAGCGGCTCCTAAAGGATCAGGTCTCAAACTCGGTTCTCTGGGAGGACTCCATAAGGCGCATGATTGCCGACGGGGTGGACACATTTATAGAAATAGGCCCCGGCAAGGCGCTTAGCGGGTTTATGAAGAAGATAGACAAGACAGTGCGGTGCTTCAATGTCGAGGATATGGCTTCGCTTGACAGGACGCTTGAGGGACTTGCGCGGTAAGAAAGGAATAATAGATTATGCTAAAGGGTAAAACAGCGGTTATAACAGGCTCCGGCAGAGGTATAGGCAAGGCGGTGGCGGTAAAGCTCGCCTCGCTCGGAGCGAATATTGTAATAAACGATATTCCGTCCTCAACCTATGCCGATGAAACCTGTGAGGAAATCAAAGCCATGGGCGTCGAATGCATATGCATAAAGGGCGATGTTACAAAGCTTGACGATGTAAAGGCGATGGTTGACGGAGCGGTAAAGGAGTTCGGCGGCGTTGATATTTTCGTAAACAACGCGGGTGTTACAAGAGACGGCCTCATGCTCAGAATGAGCGAGGAGGACTGGGATTTTGTTATGAATATAAATCTTAAGGGCGCGTTTAACTGTATAAAGACGGTTGTTCGTCCGATGATGAAGAAAAAGAGCGGCTCAATCATAAATATGGCGTCGGTTGTCGGCGTTATGGGCAACGCCGGTCAGGCAAACTATTCGGCGTCAAAGGGCGGACTTATCGCTCTGACAAAGACGACGGCGAAGGAGTTTTCGTCAAGAGGAATACGCTGCAACGCGGTCGCGCCGGGATTTATAGAGTCGGCCATGACCGACAAGCTTCCGGACGATGTAAAGCGCAGGTACTACGATGCGATCCCGCTGGGACGCTTCGGCACGGTTGAGAACATCGCCGATACGGTAGCGTTTTTGGCGTCGGATATGTCATCCTACATCACAGGTCAGGTTATTTGCGTTGACGGCGGACTTATTATGTAATATATAATTTTCCTGCAGGAAGAATATATATATATTTCCGGACGGCTCCGATCAAGGCGGTTCGGTATAACACTTTGGAAGGAGGTGCACGAAAAAATGGAGGAGTTTGAGAGAGTAAAGGCAGTCATCGTTGATCAGCTTGGCGCTGATGAAAGTGCTGTTACACCGGAGGCGTCATTCGTTGATGATCTCGGCGCGGATTCACTTGATATAGTTGAGCTTATCATGGGTCTTGAGACAGAGTTCGATTTAGAGATACCGGACGAGGAGGCTGAGAAAATTCGCACAGTCGGCGATGCGGTTAATTATATTAAGGAAAACTCATAACAGAGCTATCCGCGGCACGGGTGCTCGCGCGCCCGTGCCCTGATTCGTAAATTATCGTAAATTCGATTTATATATAAAAATAAACTTAGGAGGCAGAATATGAAAAGAGTTGTAGTAACCGGAATAGGCGCGGTGACGCCGATCGGTAATGACGCAAAGACCTTCTGGCAGAATATTAAAGCGGGCGTAAACGGCGTGGATGTTGTAAAGAGCTTTGACGCGTCCTCGCTTAAAACCCGTATCGCGGGCGAGATCAAGGAGCTTGACATATCGCAGTATATCGATAAAAAGGAAGCTCGTAAAATGGATCGTTTTACGCAGCTTGCAATTATTGCCGCAAGCGAGGCGGTGGAAAATTCGGGACTCGATATGGAGAAGGAGGACCCGTGGAGAGTGGGGTGTATAACCGGTTCGGGTATCGGCGGTATTCTCACGTTTGAGGAGCAGCACAGGAATTTCATTGAGAAAGGTCCCGGCAGAGTCAGCCCGTTCTTTATCCCTATGATGATTGGGAATATGGCTCCGTGCCAAATTGCTATTAAGTTCAACGCGAAGGGCGTAAACGAGAACGTTGTAACCGCCTGCGCGTCAAGCACAAACGCGCTTGGCACAGCGTTTCGGCATATACAGTACGGTGATAACGACGTTATCATTGCCGGCGGCTGCGAGGCGACTGTTGCGCCGACGGCTTTTGCCGGCTTCTGCAACATGAAAGCGATGTCTACAAGAAATGACGATCCGAAGCATGCGTCGCGTCCGTTTGACCTTAACCGTGACGGCTTTGTGCTTGCGGAGGGCGCGGCGTTCCTTATCTTAGAGGAGTTTGAACACGCGAAGGCGAGAGGCGCGCATATTATCGCGGAGATGGTCGGCTACGGCGCGACCGATGACGCTTATCATATCACAAGCCCAATCCCCGGCGGAGAGGGCGGCGCGAAGGCTATGGAGCTTGCGATAAAGGACGCGGGCGCGGCGCCGGAGGACATAACATATATAAACGCTCACGGCACATCGACAAAGTACAACGACTGGTTTGAAACCCAGGCGATAAAGAAGGTGTTCGGCGACGCGGCATACAAGGTGGCGGTCAGCTCTACAAAGTCAATGACCGGACATATGCTCGGCGCGGCGGGCGCGGTCGAGGCAGTCGTATGCGTAAAGGCGATTGAGGACGGGTATATTCCTGCCACAATCAACTATGAAACGCCCGATCCGGATTGCGATCTTGATATCGTTCCGAACGAGGGGCGCAATCAGGCGGTGGAATACGCCATGTCGAATTCGCTCGGCTTTGGCGGACACAATGCCACGGTTGTATTTAAGAGGTATGCCGGCTGATTTTAAATTAGAGAGGCATAAAGGGGCTGTGACGGCCCCTTTATTTGGATATACAGGAGTAATGGAAAAATGACAGAGGCAGAGAAGAATATAGGGTATGAATTCAGCGATAAGGCGCTTTTAAACACAGCGCTTACGCACAGCTCCTACGCCAACGAACACCGTATGCAGAATAACGAGCGCCTTGAATTTCTGGGCGACTCGGTATTGAGCGTAATTATAAGCGACTATATTTTCAAGCATATGCGAAATGTTAACGAGGGCGATTTATCAAGGCTCCGCGCGACGCTTGTGTGCGAGGGCTCGCTTGCCCAGGTCGCGAAGAAGATAAATCTCAGCGAATTGATTTTCCTTGGCAGGGGCGAGGATAAGACCGGCGGCAGAAAACGTCCGTCTGTGATTTCCGACGCGTTCGAGGCGGTATTGGGAGCCATATATCTTGACGCGGGTCTTGAAGCGGCGCGGGAGTGGCTTTTAAACCTTATGGCGGACAGAATAGAGCTTGCGCTTGCGGGTGGACTTTACAGTGATTACAAGACCGTATTGCAGGAATGGGTGCAGCGTGACGGCAGGAGCGCCGTTACGTATTCGACGATAAAGGAGTCCGGCGCGGAGCATGCGCGGCGTTTTACCGTGCAGGTTGAGATTAACGGCGAACCGCAGGCTGCGGCGTCGGGGCACAGCAAGAAGGACGCCGAGCAGAAGGCGGCAAAGATACTGCTGGAGCGGCTTAAAAAGAATAACTGATGAGAAAGTACAACATACCGATATTCGTGCCGCATAAGGGCTGTCCGTTCGACTGCGTATTCTGTAACCAGAAACGAATTACGGGACATATAAAGAGCGTTACTCCCGACGAGGTTACAGACACCATAGAGACGTATTTAAAAACCATACGCAGCGGCAGCGTTGAGGCGGCGTTTTTCGGCGGAAGCTTTACCGGTATCCCAATTGAGGAGCAGTCGGCGCTTATGGCGCGTGTGCAGCCGTATATAGAGGCGGGAAGAATAGACGGGATACGTCTTTCCACACGTCCCGACTATATTGACCGAAGCATACTTGATAATCTGAAAAAATACAATGTAACAACAATAGAGCTTGGCGTGCAGTCGCTCGTGCCGCAGGTGCTTGCGGCGGCAAATAGAGGTCACAGTCCGGAGCAGGTCGAAGCGGCTGTTTCCATGATACGCGAATACGGCTTCTCGCTCGGCTTGCAGATGATGACGGGACTGCCCGAAGACACGCCGGAGCGCTCTATATATACCGCAGAGCGGATAATAGCGTTAGGGCCGGACTGCGTAAGGATATATCCGACGCTTACAATAAAGGATACGGCGCTTGAGGTATTATATAACAGGGGCGAATACGTGCCGCAGACGCTTAGCGAGGCGGTGGAGCTGTCAAAGCGTCTGCTTTTAATGTTTGAGGCGGCGGGGATAGACGTTATACGTATCGGCTTGCAGCCAACGGACGAGATCAACGAGGGCGCGTCCGTGGTGGCGGGACCGTTTCACGCGTCATTCGGCGAGCTGGTGGAGAGCGCTGTATACTATGATATAGCGGCGGGCGGACTTAGCGGCATGACGGGGCGCGTCGAGCTATACGTAAACCCGCGCGAAATATCGAAGCTGTGCGGCAACCGGCGCGCGAACATAATAAAGCTTGAAAAGGAATTTAATATAAACGTGAAGGTTAAAGGCGATAATAGCTTAAAGAAAAGAGAGGTGAGATGCGTTGCTGTTAAAACGACTTGAATTGCAGGGGTTTAAGTCCTTTGCGGACAAGACCGTGCTTGACTTTACCGACGGCACTACGGCGGTTGTCGGCCCCAACGGATCGGGCAAGAGCAATGTATCGGACGCGATACGCTGGGTAATAGGCGAAACGAGCGCGAAGTCGCTGAGAGGTTCAAGTATGCAGGATGTAATCTTCACCGGAACAGAGACGAGAAAGGGTCTTAACTATGCGGAGGTAAGCCTTATTCTCGATAACAGCGGACACGAGTTCAATGTTGATTTTGACGAGGTCAAAGTCACAAGACGGCTTTTCAGAAGCGGAGAGAGCGTGTATAAGATAAATGACGCGTCATGCAGGCTAAAGGATGTGCATGAGTTGTTTATGGATACCGGTCTCGGACGCGACGGCTACTCAATCATAGGTCAGGGCAATGTTTCACAGATACTCTCGACAAAGGCTGAGGACAGACGCAGCCTGTTCGAGGAGGCGGCAGGGGTTTCAAAATATAAATATAAAAAAGACGAGGCTGTAAGAAAGCTTGCGAAGGTAGACGAGAACCTTGTGCGAATAGCGGATATTCTGTCAGAGCTTGAAGGTCAGATAGGGCCGCTTGAAAGGCAGTCGGAGAAGGCGCGGAAGTATCTCGGTATATACGGAGATATGAAGCAGCTCGATATTAATCTGAGCGTAATCGCTCTTGAGAGGAACGCGGAGGAAACGGCGGAGGCGGACAGGCAGTATAAATCCGTTGAGGCCGAGCTTTTTGACGTGCGCTCGAAGGAGACGGAAAACGAGCGCCGCATGGAAAGTCTGCACGAGGAGAACAAGCGTTCAGACGAGGAAAAGACGGCGGTAAACGCGAGCCTTATGGAGAATGAAACGCGTATTTCCGCCGCGACCAACGATATAAATATCTTTAAAAACAACATAAAGAACAATGCGGAGAATATAAACCGTCTCGAAGCCGAAATTGCGGATATAAACCGCAAGAACGACGAGCGAACGAAGCTTATAAGGGAAACGGAAGCGGGTATAGAGGCGAAAAATACCACGGCGGATGAAATCACATCCGAGCTTTCGGGTGCAAGGTCGGCGGCGGCCGAATATGAAAGCAGCCTTAACGGAATAGACGAGTATATAGGAAAGCTGCGCGGCGAGTTTTTCACGCGTCAAAACGAAATCGCGCAGGAGCAGGAGCGGGCGAACGGTATAGAAGCATTAAGAAGCAGCTACATAGAGCGGCGGGACACTGTGTATACCGAAATGAGCAGCTTCAGAGAGGGCGTTGAGAATACAAAGCGTCAGATTGCAAACGCGGATGAGGGCATAGCAAAGCAAAGAGCAAGTCTCGAAAATCTTTTGGGGACAGTAAACGAACTGACGGCGGCAAAGGAGAAATCCGAGGCGCGGTTAAGCGAGATAAACGAAAGCATTTCGGGAATGCAGGTCGAATACAATACAAAATCCTCAAAAAAGAGAATGTTACAGGGACTTGAAAACGATTACGCGGGCTACGCACGCAGCGTAAAATCCGTGCTTACGGCGCCGGAGTTAAAGCGGCTTGCGATCTATGGCACAATATCGGGACTTGTGGATGTTGATAAGAAGTACATCACCGCGATAGAAACCGCGCTCGGCGGAGCTTTGCAGAATATTATTGTCGAAAGCGAGGACGACGCTAAGCAGGCCATAGCATATCTGCGGAAAACGGGCGGAGGACGGGCGACTTTCTTGCCTGTTACGTCGGTTAAGGGCAGAAGTCTTGACAATGCGCGTCAGCTTGCAAAGTCCGAGGGATTTATAGGAATAGCTTCCGGGCTTATAAAGCATGAGCGTAAATATGACGGCATTTTCGCTTCGCTTTTGGGCAGAGTGGTAGTTGTGGATAATATAGATAACGCAATCGCCATGAGCCGGGAGAACGGATACCGTTTCAAGGTTGTAACTCTTGCGGGCGATGTGTTAAACGCGGGCGGCTCCATATCCGGCGGCTCGGTAAACAGGCACAGCGGCTTCCTTTCAAGGGCGGCGGAGATAAAAACGCTCACTGTCGATATTGCCGCACTGATGAGGGACATAAAACAGCAAAGCGATGAAAGGGACACATTGATTTCGGACATATCGCTTATAGACGGTCAGCTTGATTCGTTCCTGCCGCTTGTGCGCGAGTACGAGGACGAGGTTATACGGCTTGAGAACACGAAGAAGGTACTTGCGGCTTCGCTTGAAAAAAGCGACAGCGCAAGCTTTACGGCGGAGCTTGAACAGCTCGATGGTCAGATTAAGGAAACGGCCGACGAGGCCGCGCGGCTTATAGCGCATGTATCCTCAATGAACACTAAGAATGAAAAGCTTGAGGAAAAAATAGCGGAGCTTACGGAAAACCGAAACGAGCTTATGGAAAAACGCAGCGAGGCGAACGAAACAGCCGATGAGATTTCATCGCGGCTCGCCGAGATAAATAAGGATATAGCCGTTGCGCGCCAGACAATCGCCTCGGCATACGGCGAGATTAACCGGTCAAAGGACGAGCTTATGAAAAGGCGCGAAGGAATTGAAGATTACAAAAGGTCGAGCGCGGAATTTTCGGAGCGTATTGACGGGAAGAAAGCTCTTGTACTCGACGCGTCGAAGCTGTCGGATACAATACGCGAAAAGCTGCGCACAATAGACGAGCGCAAGGCGGATATCGCCGATAGAATAAAGCGTTCGAGCGGCGATAATAAGGATATAATGAACCGCATTGTAGAGCTTGAAAAGGAACTTTCGCGCGTGGACAACAGGCGCGTAAAGCTTGAAACCGAATACGACGGGATTATTAACCGTCTGTGGGACGACTATGAGCTTGGCTACAGCGACGCGGCGGAGCTTAAAACAGAGGTGGAGGACGTCAGGGCGGCGTCGGAGAGGCTTGCGGATTTAAAAAAGAAAATCAAGGCGCTCGGCTCGGTAAATATGGACGCTATAGAGGAGTATCGCGCGGTTAAGGAGCGGTACGAATTTATGACCGCGCAGCGGTCGGATCTTGAAAAATCTAAAGTAAACCTTAATCAGATTATAAACTCCATGGAGGATTTGATGAAGGAACATTTCGGCGATCGGTTCGGCGAGATAAACAAGGCGTTTTCGGATGTGTTTAAAGAGCTGTTCGGCGGCGGACACGCGAGACTGTACCTGTCAGACCCGGATGATGTGCTGGCGTCGGGCATTGAAATAGAGGTACAGCTGCCGGGAAAGGGTATGCAAAATCTAAATCTTTATTCGGGCGGCGAAAAGTCGTTTATAGCCATTGCGCTTCTGTTTGCGATACTTCGTGTAAAGCCTACTCCGTTCTGTATCTTAGACGAGATTGACGCGGCGTTAGACGACGTAAACGTATCACGGTTTGCGACATATTTAAGAAACTATATCGACCGCACGCAGTTCATTGTTATCACGCACCGGCGCGGCACAATGGAGGCGGCGTCAATCCTTTACGGAGTGACAATGCAGGAGAGCGGCGTTTCAAAGCTGCTGTCGCTTAAGATAGATGATGTGGATGAGTCATATTGATAAAAATGGCTCATGTTTAAACATAAATGACTTCTTTTGATAAACAATAAAAAGACCTCGGAGAGGCGTCGTGAGATAAAACGATAGGATATGTTTTTACGGCACGAGGCGGCATTAAGTCGCCTCGTGCCGTTTTTTTATTCGGCACTGTCAGTGCGAATTATACTGTAAAGGATGAATAAAATAATCAAACAAATTTACTTAATACACAGCGTTTTTCCGCACAATCATTACGCCATAACCGCGTCATTCGCTGTATATTCCCCAAGCGAGCCGGATTTTACCTGAACGCAAAGGTATTTAATCGGGGAATCCTCAGCCGCGAAAAGCTGTCTTTTCGCTTCCGGCGATACGCGAAGAAAATCATTGGCCTCAAGGACGACCTTTTCTCCGTCAATTTCCATGCAGCCCTTGCCTTCGAGAATTATATAAATTTCCTCGTTCTGCTTATGCGCATGAACAAACGGCACACCCGCGCCCGCAGGCATAAAATTTACACTTACCTCCGCGCCGGTAAGGCCGAGCGTGTCGTGCAGTTCCACTCTGTCTGTACCATTTACGTTTACCTTGCTATAGTTTTTCATAATAAAGACCTCCGAAAATAATATATAGTTGTAATCATTTTGATTACAACTATATATTAGCATAATTTTGTTGTAATGTCAATAGTTACAACGGAAAATACAAAAATTTTTACATCAATATATTTAACTGCTTCATCAAATCGGTGAGGGTCACGCTTTTTAACTCGTTTTCCAATGCCGTCTGAGCGTCCGCAAGGCGCGAATCCAACACCGCATGAATATTTTTTCCGACAGGACATTCGGGGTTTGGATTTTCGTGAAAATTAAACAGGTTGCCTTCCACGCAGTCAACTGCCGTGTAAATGTCATAAAGAGTAATATCATCCGTGTCCTTTACGGGCATAGCGCCGCCGCTTCCTGCTTTAACGTCGATTATTCCCGCCGCCTTAAGGCTTGAGAGCGTGCGCCGTATCACGACGGGATTTACATTAACGCTCGACGCTATGAAATCCGATGTCATTTTGTATTCCTTTCCGAGAACATAAATCGCAAGCAATGTATGAACCGCCACGGTAAATCTTGATGTAATCTTCATATTAAACACCTCTTTGGTTATATTATATATTATTTTAGTTGTAATGTCAACGATTACATCATATCGAAATCACTTCAGTTGAATCATATTGATTTACCTATTAATGTTTAAAAATTTCCGGAAACCTATTGACAAATCGTAGCTACAGGTGTAGTATATAAGTGTAGCTACAAATATAGTTTCAGGAGGAATAGTTGATGTCAACGCAAAAACAGACTATAACGGAAGCGGAATATGAAATTATGCGGCTTTTGTGGGACGCGGAGGGAAGCATGACAGTTAGCGACGTATGCGAAAGATTAGTCGGACGCGAATGGACTCCGTCCACGGTATCGACGCTTTTGCAGAGGCTCTCGAAGAAGGGCATAATCGGCTTTACAAAGCGCGGAAAAACGAATTGCTACTTCCCGGTTATGAAGCGCGACGAATACAGTATGAGCGAAACAAAATCGTTTCTGTCCAAGCTTTACGGCGGCTCGGTAAAGCGCATGGTCGCGTCGCTTTACGAAAACGAGGAAATCTCGGACGACGAGATAGACGAGCTTAGAAAAATGTTTTTGGAGAGCGATAAATGATTTATACGGTTTTTAAAACAGTGCTTGCAATGAGCGCGTTCGGCTTCGCGGTTGTGGTACTTTTGCTTTTGCTCAAACCCGTAATGACACGCTTTTTCTCCGCGCGGCTTCAATATGCGTCGTGGATTATCGCGGGGGTGTTTATGCTCGTGCCGTTCTGGCGGTTAGTACCGGGTGATATTGGGATTTTCGTACCGAAACAGACGCGGTCGGCGCAGACCGAAACCGCGGTTGAATACAATTCACGCGAAACCTATACTCCGGTTATAATAGAACGTGTGCCGCTTGAGTACCGCGAGATAGAGTTAGTGCCCGAAAAGCGCGTTCGGCTTGTGGATTTACTCGCATACATATGGCTCGCGGGAGCGGGGATTTTCATTCTGTCAGCTGCCGTAAGCTACGCGATGTTTCTCGTAAAGCGGCGCAAAAGCTCGCTAAATGTAGAAGAGAACGCCGTGCTCGAACAGGTCAAACAGGAGCTTAAAATCAAGCGGCGAATACGCATGCGTACGTCGCCGGATGTGAGATCGCCAATGCTTGTCGGCGCGATGTTTCCGGTGATATATATGCCGATGACAAGCCTTACGGATGAGCGGATGCGAATGGTGTTCCTGCATGAGCTTACGCATTACAAGCGCGGGGATTTGCTCGTAAAGTGGTTTTCACTGCCGGTTAACGCGCTGCACTGGTTCAACCCGATGGCGTACCTGTTTGCCGCGAGCTTGAACGAGTCGTGCGAGATAGCCTGCGACATGGCTGTAACGCGCAGTATGAATGACGACGCGCGGAAGCTGTATATGGCTGCTATTCTGGATTTGTTATAGAAACGGAAAAGGAGAAAGGGAGATATGTTTAATAAATTTTACACAACACAAATGAGCGGCTCGGCGAAGATGCTGCAAAAACGGTTTACCGAAATACGCCGCAGACGCGGCAGGGCAGCGCGACTTGTGGCGGCGGTTATGTCGGCGGTTATGGCAGTTTCCATGCTTGCCGCGACAGCGGCTATGGCGGCGATTGGTTCGGACGGGTTGGAATATTGGGATAAGGATGAAATATATCTGACGGGCGGAATGAGCTTCGATATTAATATATCTGGTTTGTATGTTCCGGAATATCTGAAAACAGACGTCGCCGGAGACGACGGCAATATTCACTGCGAGGTTAAAAATTACGACTACCGCTATACGGATGGTGTTATAAATTGTAAGGGGACGCTGTCTCTTTCCGGAGGGCGCGGAAAACTTACAATGGCTTTGCAGGACGGTTCGTATTATGACGGTGTAGGACTGGACACTGACAGTGAAACGTATAAATATCTCACGGATATAAAACAGCGCACAGGTGCTGACAAGCTTACGGATTTAGGCTATGCCGTAACCGACACAACCGGAAGCGGCACCGAAGGTAAGCTCGGTTGCGACAGCTCGGAACAGACGCATTGGGTAACACTGTTTTTTGCAATAAAAGACAACCGCTGCACAAACGTAATTTTCAGCTTCGCGGGCGAGTATGTTTTGACGTCCGAGCTAAAGTATGTTGATATAGGCATGAGAATGGACAGCCCAGCTGTAAAAAATATTGCGATGTCCGGAACAATGGAGGATATGGTGACGGATTTCAATAAAATGCCGTATTACTCGGCAAAGTTTTTCAGTGCCTATGAGCAGGATTTTTATAAAAATCTGTCAATTGAAGGGTTTAATGTAGACATTATCGGCGCGGGCGAAAACGAAATTACCGTACGCAGCGATGTAACATATCCCGGTATTGATGGTGTATGGGTTAAGGTATACAATGACGAGAACGGAACTCTTATGAGTCAAAATATTTCTCCGACCGCAATTTTACATCTTGCCGTCAACGAACATTATGAAAAAGGCAAAACCTACCGTGTGGAGCTTGCGTATATGAGTAAAGGTAACATTGTTTACCGTTGGCAGAAGTATGTTACAGTTGAATAGCCACATCAAAAGAGCGTATCATTTTTTTTTAAAAAGTATTGACAAATAGGGAAACAGATGCTATAATATAATTGTTCATATGAACAAACGTTCATATGAACAATTATTCAAATTATGGAGGTATAGAAAATGAGAAAGAGCTATAAAATAGAGGTGGACTGTGCAAACTGTGCTAACAAGATGGAGAACGCGGCGAACAATACCGAGGGAGTTAAAAAGGCGGTCGTAAACTTCATGGCACTTAAGATGAATGTGGAGTTTGAAGAAGGCGCAAATCCCAAAACAGTTATGCCCGTGGTTTTAAAAAATTGCCGAAAGATTGAGAGCGATTGCGAAATTTTCGGAATATGAGACGGGAGGCTGCGTGAATATGCAAAACGCATCCAATACTGATATTGGATAGGGGGTATGAACAGTGAGTAAAAAGCAGAAAAAGGTGCTCTTTAGAATTATAATTTCCTTTGCCGCGCTTGTCGTCTGCGGTATTGTTTCCTACATATTTGACGGTATGCCATCATGGGGACAGCTTTTGATGTACCTTGTGCCGTATCTTATTATAGGTTATGATATATTGAAAAAGGCGGGAAAAGGTATTTTAAACCGTCAGGTATTTGATGAGAATTTTTTGATGGCTGTTGCAACAATAGGTGCGGTTGCGCTCGGAGAGTACAGAGAAGGCGCGGCTGTCATGCTGTTTTATCAGATAGGCGAGCTTTTCCAGAGCATCGCTGTGGGCAGGAGCCGCCGCAATATCGCCGCGCTTATGGACATACGCCCCGATTGCGCGTATATTGAACGGGACGGGGAGATTGCAGAGGTCGATCCTGACGAGGTTGAGGTAGGCAGCGAGATAGTTGTAAGACCGGGCGAGAGAATACCTATCGATGGTATAATATATGACGGTAAAACAACGCTTAACACCGCCGCGCTTACGGGGGAAAGCCTTCCGGCGGACGCGAAGGCCGGAGACGAGGTGCATAGCGGGAGCATAAATCTTACCGGACTTATACGCATAAAAACCACAAAGGAATTTGGCGAATCGACGGCGTCAAAGATATTGGAGCTTGTGGAAAATTCAAGCTCGAAGAAGTCAAAATCCGAAAATTTCATAAGCCGTTTTGCAAGATACTATACTCCGGCCGTGTGCGGCGGTGCGCTTGCGCTCGCGTTGGCGGGGCCGCTTGTAAGGATTATGTTAGGAATGTCCCCGGCATGGGGCAGCTGGGTGATGCGGGCACTTACGTTCCTCGTAATAAGCTGCCCGTGCGCGTTGGTCATAAGTATTCCGTTAAGCTTCTTTGCGGGAATAGGCGGAGCGAGCGGAAAGGGCGTGCTTATAAAGGGCTCAAACTATCTTGAAACAATGTCAAAGACCAAGTATGTGGTATTTGACAAGACCGGGACAATTACGCAGGGAGTATTTGAGGTTACGGCCGTTCACCACAATGCCCGCGAGCGCGAGACGCTTTTGGAATATGCGGCTCTTGCAGAGAGCGGTTCAAACCATCCGATTGCAAAAAGTATAATAAAAGCTTGCAAAACCGCGCCGGATAAAGCAAGGGTAACGGAGCTTGAGGAGCTTGCCGGACGGGGGGTAAAGGCGGTCATTGACGGCAAAACCGTGGCGGTCGGCAATGATAAGCTCATGCGCGAGCTGGGTGTGGAATACAGGAAATGTCATAAGTCAGGGACCATTGTGCATATTTCCGTAGATGGTATGTACGAAGGGCATATTGTTATTTCGGACGTTATAAAGCCCACTTCAAGACAGGCAATATCTGAGCTGAAAGCGGCGGGGGTAAAACGCGCCGTTATGCTTACCGGAGACAGCGTAGCGGCAGCGGAACCGATTGCCGCCGAAGCGGGCATGGATGAGGTGTACGCAAATCTTATGCCGGCTGATAAGGTAGAGAAATTGGAATGGCTGATTGACAGGAAAAATGACGGTGAAACGGTTGCGTTTGTCGGCGATGGGATAAACGACGCACCTGTTCTGTCGCGGGCGGACGTGGGTATTGCCATGGGCGCGCTCGGCTCTGACGCGGCAATAGAGGCGGCGGACGTCGTGCTTATGGACGACAATCCGTTAAAGCTTGCGCTTGCCATACGTATTTCTCGCAAGTGTATGCGTATAGTATACCAGAACATCGTATTTGCGATTGGCGTAAAGCTGATATGTCTTGCGCTGGGCGCAATGGGGATTGCCAATATGTGGCTTGCTATATTTGCCGACGTCGGGGTAATGGTGCTTGCGGTACTCAACGCTATAAGGACATTGCACATTAAGTAAAAAGGCGGTTTTTATCGCTTTGACTTTTGCCGGCCGGGCGTAAATTTTTTGAAAAAAGGGTTGACAAATGTTAAGGTTTCTGCTATAATAGTTCATGTCGTTGAATAAGCGGCATGAACTATTATATGGAGAGATGTCTGAGTGGTTGAAAGAGCCGGTCTTGAAAACCGGTAACGGTTCCGCCGTTCGCGGGTTCGAATCCCGCTCTCTCCTCCATTTAAAACTCAATATTGTGAGTGACTGCATACGGATGGATTACTTATGAGAAGGCAGTAATTCAAAAAACTCTGTGTGCATATTTTTTGGAGAAGTACTCAAGAGGCCGAAGAGGCGCCCCTGCTAAGGGTGTAGGTCGGGTAACCGGCGCGAGGGTTCAAATCCCTCCTTCTCCGCCAACAAAGAATGGCTTGAAACCTTGTGTTTCAGGCTATTTTTTTGTCTACTGACAACGGTTTTTCGACAACATTTCAATTTAAGCATTGTTTAACAACTCTTGAATGATTTTTACATTTTCTTCATTTACGCGCTTATCCGCATGTACATATATTTTCTCTGTAATAGCGGTTGAACCATGTCCTAATTGCCGCGTAATATCCGTTACCGCTGTTTTACCATAGTTAAATAAAGCTGTAGCATGGAAATGCCTAAAATCATGCGGGCGGCAATACGGCAAATCCAAAGCCTTCATCATGCGCTTTAACATACGGTTAATGCTGTTAGGATTATAAATTTTACCGTCTGCTTGTCTTATAACGTAGTCATACTCATATTCAGTATAATAATCTTTCAGTAATGCTCTGTTTTTGTCTTGTTGAGCTTTTTCTGATTTTAAAAGTTCAACCACAATAGGCGGTATAGATAAAATCCTGATACTGTTTTTAGATTTTGGTGTTGTCAGTTTCAAGTAATTTTCTTTCTTGTTTCCGGTTCTGTTATACTTGATATGGACTGTAGCATTATCTAAATCAACATTATCCCATGTCAAGCCCAGCAATTCACCCTTGCGGCAGCCTGTGTAAACTTGCAAATGCAAAAACAAACTGCTTTTATCGTTTGATGTAATTGCATAAGTTAATAATTTTATAACCTGCTCCGCTGTGTAAATTGTAGGCTCGTGCTCTGCCTCGTCAGTAAATAGCGGTATTTTTGCGCGTAAAGCTGCGTTTTCTGTTATTAGTCCGTTATCCTGTGCATAGTCTAACGCCGATGTTAAGACTCCGCGAATGTTCATCACGGACTTTTTGCGCAAACCTTCTTTGCCGTTGGTTTTTCCTTTCTCCGCAAGATAAACAAAATACTCTGTGAAGTGCATAGGTCTTAAATCCAAAAGTTTAAACTTATACTTGCTGAAATACGGCTTTATTTTACCTTCCACACTCTTATAATAGCCCTCATAAGTGCTGTCTTTAATAAGCGGCTTAATTTGGTTTAACCACCAATCAAGATATTCTACAAAAGCCATATTGAATAATTCGTATGTACCTTCTTGTAATTGCTGTAATAAACTATTCATAGCCTGTTTAGCTTTACGTTCAGGCGTATTGCGAATATCAAGCCCTAGGCTTTTTGTATTTTCTTTACCGTTGAGGCGATAATATACAACCCACTTATTACCTCTTTTTCTTAATGTCCCTGATACTTTGTTGCTCATTTATACCTCCTTCTACTGTTATCCGGTATCAAGGCATATGCTATATATTGTTTGATACTATAATAACATATGCCGTGATATTGAGTCAAGCCCTTATGCGGCGGTTGATAAATATTCTATTACCGCCGTCTTGGGAATAATAATCTTATGCCCAATCCTTAGCGATTTTATATCACCGTTGTTAAGTAACTCATACGCCTTATTAAATCCGATTCTTAAGACTTCTTTTAATTCTTTTACGGTCAACACATCATTATAATTGTCAAGCATTTTCGTATTCCTCCGTTTCTTCGTATTTACTGTAATAAGCTATGCCTATGTGTTTTTTACGTAAGTCCGCCAGATTTATCACTTCCGCTCCGTCTGGGAGACGTTTTAACTGTTCGATTCTTATCATATTTCCATCAACAGCCTTAACCACATAATAAACAGGTGGTTCGTCTGCGGTTTTATTAAATATGATTTTATTAATATAATTTTTCATTTTAACCTCCGAATTTTCTTTACCGATACCGAAAAATAATTTTGTTAAATCCTTGTAAAACCTCAATGTTACGGCATTTACCGAAAATTTACCGAAACATATATAAATTTAATATAAATCCTCAATTTAGGAGCATAATTGCGGAATGTAACGCAATACACCGAAACAATAATTGTTCTGCCTTACTTTTAAGAAACCACAACAGAAAATCTTTTGATTGGGGTAATCTTGGCAAACATTGTTTGACAAGAACGTGCAGTTATCATTATAAATAAATTTTCTGTATTGCCATATTGTTTGATAACTGTGCGTATTATATAAGTGTCATGTATGGCTTGTATATCTCTACATGACAAATTTTAGCTACTGTCTATTTTCTTTTTTGTTATTCAGTATTGACGCTGAAAATTTGCCATTCATATCTTCGTTTACACTCGATATGATACTACATTTTTGTAACACTTAAATATTTATCTTCGTCTTTTAAGGGATACCCTGAAAAAACGGCGTGGTTAAGCCATTTTTGAGAGAAAAAAACACGCCACCAGTGTTAAATTTTAGCTTCAAGCCAATCTGTTAATAACTGTCTCATTCTTGTTGACGGAATATATATCGAAATAGGTTGTCCGTCTCGTATACGACTACGCCATATCCACTGGAGTAAACATGATAATGCAAAATAATCTTCTTCGATGGTTATGCTGGTTCCATCTGCTATGTTTTTATTCTCGAAATATCGCTTAGTAAATCTGTTTACGTACATATTTATCATATATGCAAGAATGCTTCTGTCACGATATAAATTCGTTGCCCGCGCATTGCATGGAACAAAACACTGCAATTTCTTTTCAAGTTCGTCTTTTTGCTTCTTGGTTTCGTTTGTAATGTACTGGTTAAGATTATGTATTCTATTTTTAAAAGCGGGATTCTCATCTAATCCCCTTGAAATATCATCTTGTATACTGATAATATCCTGCTGTGTTATTCTGCGAACGATATTATAACCTTTCCCACGTAAATCCTTGAGGCGTTCTTTATAAGTCGTCCACATGATGTCGCTTGCTTTAGCTTTTTTTATGTTATGAAAATAATTGAATAAATTTTTTTGTAATTTTTTTATCGATTCTTTCGTCTGTCGCTCGTACCACTTCTTACTTAATGTGTATGCGTTATAATCATTCATTCTGAAATTATCATGAATTTTTATGAGTTGCTGATACTGTTTTTGTGGTTCCCTGTTATCTGAATACCCTGTCAGATAATATGAACCATAACTATTCTTTACGCTTTTCATCTCATACTGCAAGTTATGATATTCAAAATACGGTTTTAAAAATGAACCTTTAAATAAATATGTCAACACAAAGGTATCTTTAAAAAGTTTAAATATCTGCGGCGGAAATTGCCACACCAACATTGTCTTGTCTAAATAAAACAAATTGCCTTTTTTTGCGGCTCGTTCAACTTTTGAATATTTGCTGTTGACATATGAATTCTTAATCCATGTCACCTTTCCGTATGTGTCTATGCTGATAAATCCTTCGTTTATTAATAAATTAATATCCGACCTTTTTAAATTATCATCGTATACATCATTAAAATCTACAAGAATATCCAAAACCTCATCAAGTATCAAGCAATAATTACCATGTTTGAGATATTCCATCGTCTCAACATTCGCATTTGCGAATGTTGAATGTGTTGAGACGATATTTTTACCTTCCAGAATCAGGGAGTTAAAATCATTCAGTTTCCTGCCATCTTTAAATTTTGGCTCATAAAACGGCTTTGCGGTATTCGATAAAATGCGGTTCACTTCTGTTAAAATGGGTGTAATATATATGAATGACTTTTCCGGGTGTTCGTTCATATACTGAATCGCCCATGAAGTTTTACCGCTTCCCATAATGCTGTCAACGACTGTTATTTTATCCAAAAATATCTTCCTTCTTTCTATTACAATTTGGGACTTGACTTTTATTAACTGGTCTTTATTATATAATTTATGTGAACACATCCCTAATAGTTTTATATTTATTGCACTACCGCCGAAACGGTAGAAGTATTGAATTTTAACAACAAAAAAGCTATACAAATTCAATACACAAAATAAAGTATAAATCGAATATACTTTATTTATATTGAATCCGCATAGCCATTGCCATCTGGAAATTGCGCCGCTTCTGCTTTGTGGCATATAGTCGTAGCAGTAACCTATATTTGATAAAGCGGTAAAGATTATTATTATTTATTTTATTTGGTTTGCTCTGGTCTTTGAGCAACATCATATGTATTATACCATATTTTATAACATCTGTCAAGGGGTTTTGCGAAAAAAATACGATAAAATTTGTTTTTTATCAAGAGATATATTTCTAAATCTCTTTTAAGGCGTTTATAAGCTGTTTTAAGGCGTTATTTCTGCTTGCCAGTGAATGACATTGCTTAAAGTCAAAATGGCTTATACGCCCGTTTATAGGCTTTAAAAAGGCGGTGTTGATAACCGCCTTTTGCCGCCTTGTAATAATAAATCAAAAAATGTGTTTTTAGCATAATGCATAATCTTCAAATTCTTCAATAAGTCCACGCTGTTCGATTTTCTGATACAGTTCATCAATTATAGTGTCAAAATAATTCTCAAACTCTTCAAATCCCATTTCAAGGGCTTTGTTGTAGTTATCCATTGCCTTAACTGTCTTTTTAAATAATTCTTGCTTGTTCATTGTTTATCTTCCTTTCTTTTCTGGCGGTACAGCCGTAACCATACCGCCATATTTTATATTATTGATAACTTTAATTGCGGTTCTGTGGTTATCATCTCACTGCCGTATAAATCGCGTATCTGATTTAATGTAAACGTCTTATTACTTGATTTCTTGTAGTTTGCTGTATGATAATACCATGCCCTTTTTGACTTGCTCCAACGGAATTTTAAAGCCTTTAAAACGGCTTTATGCTTAAAGGTTGTGCCGGTTATCCATAACCAACTACCGATAATTTCAATATTGACATTGTCAAGATGTATAAGTCTATCTATTATATTTTTAAACTCTCCCGGCGTTTCTGTCGTTGCCTTCTCGTATGTTCCGCCCTCTGCCGTGCTATGCATATCTTTTAATCTTGCGAATAATGCGTCATATTCCGTGTTTATTCCTTTCATATCTTCATCATTGCCGCCTCTATCCGGGTGGTGTTTTAGCGCTAATGTTTTGTACTGCTTTTTTAGTTCTTCATGTGTTTTCGGATTGTCAAACCAATTCATAATTTTAACCGCCTTTCTCATTTGACTTTTGGAGGCGGTTATGTTATAATGTACTCATAACCGCCTTGACTTGGTAGGTTGCGTGCCCCTGTATAAGTTGCCGCTTATACAAGGGCTTTTTCTTAGTTGATGATTAGTCTCTTGTAACTGGTCTGCTTCGTGAACTGCCTGTATAATTCAGCATATGATTTCTTAAAACTTGTACTGTCAAATCTGTTGCTGATTACCGGTCTGTAGATGACTTTATAATCGCCAATGAATATCTCGTCAATTCCTTCGGTTGTAAGCTCGTCTTTGATTAAATCTTTGATTGCGTCTGCTTCTGCTTGCAGTTCTGTAATCTGTGCCTCGATTGCCTTTAAGCTGTCGATGAACTCCTTGAATGTTTTTGTTGTACTCATGATTTTTAATTCCTTTCTGATTTTGATTTGGTGTGTTTCAACCTTGACTATGGTTATATTATACCATGTACCCAGTGTATAGTCAATATACACACTATACAAATGTACCCAGTGTATTTTGTGCAATATATACACTGGACACATGACAAAACATATGATATAATATAATTGCAGTTAAGGAATTAACTGTAGGCGACAGAGAAATCTTTGTTACCTTGATAACAGGAGCGGCGGCGGCTGTTCTGACACCTACCGAAAAGGGGGTGTTTGATATGGATACTGATATTTTGATTAGAATAATTGAACTAATTATAATTCTCGAAATAATTAAGAACATAAAAAAATAAGCCGCCCCATCTGACACATGAGGCGGCGGTTAGATTAAAACCTAACAAAACGCTATAACGTGCGGAACGGTCAAAACCGCTCCTTCGTTATCTAAACTATACCACATATCAACAGATTTGTCAAGTGAAAGTTAGGTGATAATATGGCTTTATCTGAGGCTCGTAAACGAGCAAATGCTAAATATAATGCGAAAACATACGACGAAATAAAGGTACGCGTCCAAAAAGGCGCAAAGGCTGTTATAAGCGATTATGCCGCCGCAAAAGGCAAATCTACCAACGGTCTCGTAAATGAGCTGTTAGAGGCGGAAATACCCGCGCTAAAGGATATTAGGCGGAATAAAGCTGAATAGTAAAATAATCAGCAAGTACATTTAAGCCAAACAAAAATCAATGGGTATTTTAAAAGGCAAGCCGTTTATATTGCGGCTTGCTCTCTGCTTTATTTAGGCTCTGTTTTGTATACTTGCTGTAATCTCTCGCTTGTATTTATAATATGTGTTGCGGCTTAACCCCGTTAACTTAATACATTCAATATCGTTAAGACTACCGCCATATGTTTTACAATGCTGTTTTATTTGCGCCTTTGCGGATATACTCTTTTTCGTTTGCCATGTATCGCCCTTTTGGGTGCCAACTCTTTTACCGTTGTTTTTTGCCCTCTCTAAGCCCTCGGAAGTACGCTTATGCAGGTAGTCAACCTCACGCTGAGCGGCGGCAAATGCAAGCTCAATTTGCTTAGTAGCAAGCCTTGTAATGTAAGTATTGACCCCCTGCAGTATAACATCAATATCGGTGTTGGTTAATGGTACGCCATTATTAAGTGCTTGTTGATAAGTGGCTGTATTGATATGCGGCTCTTTTAAGAAGATGAGATTTATACCATCGTTAAACAATTTTAAATATAATTCTATTCCCTCGTCTGCATTTCTTGACATTCTGCTTACTTCATCGAAGATAATCGTATCGCCCGGTTTTACGCGTTTTAAGAGTTTATCAAGCTCTTGCCGCCCCTGAAACTTAGTACCGGTGTAAACCTCTTGAATAATTTTTGAATTTGGTTCAAACTCTAAGATATTTTTAATTTGCCTGTCAATCTTTTGTTTTGCGGTTGATATTCTGCAATAACCATAAATACACATTGTTATACCTCCTAACTTGTGTGATTTTTACTGTTCGTTATTTTTGATACATAAATTATAACACATAAGAACGTAATTGTCAAGCATTTTAATACATTTTATTGTAAGGTTAAAAATAATACTATATTGCGCGGCTTGTACCTATGGGGGGTAGTTTACATTTTCAGAATTGACCACTGTTTTTACAACCGATATATGTGATGGTTTTCACTCTCTGGCTTTTTATTAACTGCCGTTTTTGCTATCTCCGCCACAACTGGACTTGATGATGCGGATATAAAATTGTTGCAACATGCAGCGACAGTTTTAAGAAATAAAAATAGATAACAATATACGCATATGCCCTGTAAATTGACAACAGGTTTGACAACAGAATTGTATTTTTTCTAAACTCTCTTACTTTGAGCGTTATCACTTTTAAGCAAGAGAAAATGGCTTTATTATGCGATGTATAGAGTGATTATGTAACAAAAGATAACAAGTTTTAAAATATACTGTCATTTCTTCAAATCCCTCCTTCTCCGCCATGATTAGACCCCGAAATTTCGCATAACAAAGCGGTTTTTCGAGGTTTTTTCTATATAATGAATTGTATGCATATCAATAGGAAAACGCACTGAAATGCAGGTAAATGCACCACGTTGAAAGCCAATTGTGGTCAAAATTAGGGTCAAAAACAGTGTTGACCGAAACAAGAAAAATAATACCGCAGTTCCATTTTCGAGCTGCTACAGCCGCGTGTTCTGCCGGTTGTGTTCATCCCTCCATGTGCTTGCAAAATTCCTCATGTTCCGCCCGTGTAATCGGAGTATCCATTATGCCACCTCCGATGCTTCATTATATTAACCTTTTGGAGTTTACGCAAAACCGGGCACATACCCATATTATGTTGATACGCGAACAGGCAAAAAGACATTGTGGTAATTGAAAAATTGTACTTGAAAAGTCAATACAGAAAATGCAAATAACTCTTGATATTTCAGTCTATTTCTGATACAATAAGAACATAAGGAGCGTGATTATTATGTCAAACAGAGAAATTGCCAAAAGCATTATCGACTCCATACCTGAATCTCAAATGGGATATATTGTTAATGTGCTTCAGAATATGTATATGGCATTCGAAGAAGCGGCAGACGATGCTTTTTGTGAGAAATTGTACGAAGATTATCTCAATGATGACGACCCGGAAAAAAATGTCGGAATCCCTATTGAACAGTTTGCCAAGGAGCTGGGCATAACATTATGAAATATAAAATCATTATATTAAAACGAGCTATGAGATATATTGAGAAGCAATCATCGGAAATGCAGGAGCGAATGCTTAAAGCCATTTATGGTTTACCAAACGGAGACGTAAAGGCAATTAAGAAATACCACAACTTATATCGTTTACGTGTTGGCAAAGCGAGAGTAATATATTCCATTGACGGTGGAACAATTACAATCACAGTAGTAGACGCCGGCAATCGAGGGCAAACTCCGGAGAGAGTAGAAACAGGCTTACAACCACCTCATTGGTAATGGTGTTTATTTTTTCGGCAATATATCCTATTGAGACCACGGCAATTTTGGAGTTCAGTACAGTATGGGAAAAGCAGCGTCGATTTTAGTCAGGCCAGGTCCTTTCCTTGCGAATTCTATAATCCCTTTATCACTTCTGTTTTGCGATATAACGGCATTTCTTAAATTGTTTTTATCTTTATACCGGGTGTCAGTTGCCAATTTATTATAATTTCCCAAGTATCTTAATCTTTTACTTTTCCTTATGTAAAATTTCTATATATTCTTCCAGGCAAAGACCGCGCTTGTATATCTCCTCTGCCGCGGCTCGCCCTACGTATCTGAAATGCCACGGTTCATTGCTTACGCCGGTTATATCGGTTTTATCCGGAGGATAGCGCCGTATAAATCCATATTTATATGAATTATCGCTCAGCCATTTCCATACCGTGTCAGTCGATTGGAGCGAGGAGTTTAAGCTCGTAATATCAACGGCAAGTCCCGCTTGGTGCTCGCTTGTGCCGGGCAGGGCAGCCCATGTCTTTGCAATTTCAAGCGCTTTTTCCGGAGCGTACCCTTGATTTATAAATTCCTCGGTCTTTTGATCCAGCTCCGCCTGCTGTTCCTCGCTCGTTCGGTACGATGACGATATTGTAAGAAGGATGCCCTGCTCTTTTGCGTCGTCAAACATTTCCTGTAGGTGCGCATAGACGCGCCTATCGACTTTATGCCCGTTTGCGAGTGACGTCAATTCAACGCTGAAATTATCGGGCAAAGGGTTGTCGGCATTGATAAGAATTAACTGCCAGTCGTCATCCGCAGATGAAACGGCGTCCTTATCTATCGGATTAACAAGCAGTGATATTTCCGTTTTTATATGCCGGAACACATTACTGTCGGCTGCCCATAGAATTGCAAATGTTAAAACGAGCGCGCCGCATACAAGCTTTCCCATACAACCAAGCCCGTGCTTGTGTTTCATAATATAATACCTCCCAATAAAAAAGTCTTTATCCACATTGTAGCAGATAAAGACTTTTTATACTTTAATATTAAATTGAGAATTTCCTAAGAAAGCATTAAGATAACGTTAATATTTTCATAAGACGGGCAGACGGACGGTAAAGGTTGTGATTTCATTCCCGCTTTCGGCGCTGATTGTTCCGTTGTGCAGCGTTACGATTTCCTTTGCTATGGCAAGTCCCAATCCCGCACCGCCCGTCTTTGTGGTTCGAGACTCGTCGGCTCTGAAAAACTTTTTAAATACCGATTTTAGCTTTTCTTTCGGAATGGTTTTGCCCCTGCTGCTGATTGAAATAACAATGTTCTCGCCGTCCCTTGCGGCGTTAATCGTTATCACAGTGTCGGGATAGCTGTATGATACGGCGTTTCGCAGAATGTTTGCGAATGCGCGCGCGAGCTTTTCCGCGTCAACGCGTCCCGATAAGCTTTCGTCCGCGTTCAGCTCGATACGGTTTCCGTGCTTTTTCAGAACGGGATAAAATTCGTCCGTTAATTGCAGCAGCATATAATAAATATCTGTGTCGCGCTTGTCCAAGGTTATTTCCTGCAAATTATATTTTGTTATCTCAAAAAATTCATTTATAAGCTTTTCAAGCTGAAGCGACTTCTCGAGCGTTATATCAAGATATACCTCCGCCTTGTCCTTCGGCATATCCGGCGACTCCTTTAAAAGACTGAGATAACCTATAACCGACGTAAGGGGAGTATGAATGTCGTGAGCGAGGTATGTAATTAAATCGTTTTTCCGTTGCTCCGCTTCGGCGGCGGCACGCTTTCTCTGTCGCAGCGTATGCTTTACGGTGTTAAGCGTTTTTTCTGTCGCGGACATTTCCGGCGGCAGAAGGATTTCATTGTCGTCCTCTACCAGCAGCGCGTTTATTCCACGGTTGATTGAGGTAAAATATTTCGTAAACCAATTCATGAAAAGGCGCAGCATTATAAGGAATATAAAGGCAACAGCCGCAATCCATATAATATCGGTCAGGTTTCGGAAATAATTCTGATAAATAAATTCGGCCGCGTCGCGGTCAAAGCCGATTTTGAGAAGGGCATACAGCACAAGATCTCCGCCGCGGTTTTTCCAGAGCAGCTTGTACAGAGCGAAAACAATCGCAATCGCCGCGGCTGTAAGCGCGAAAAAACGCGTGTAGATTTTTGATTTTAACCTTGAATATTCGGATCTATCCTTATATTTCAATTTTATATCCAACTCCCCATATAGTTTTTATGATTGAAGCGTCATTCATTTTTTCTCTTAAATGCCGGATATGGACGGTAATCGTGTTGTTGCTCTTGCTGTAGTATTCATTCTTCCATATCCTGTGAAACAATTCCTCCGAGCTAACAGCGTCGCCTTTGTTTTCCAAAAGGATTTTAAGTATCAAAAACTCCGTAGGGGTTAGGGCGAGCGGCTTTTCGTTTAGAAAACATTCGTGCGTCCTTGTGTTCACGGTTAAGCCGGCATGCGTAATAACCGCGTCCTCGACACGGTTTTGAGCGGCAAAATTATATTTTTTGTATCGTCTAAGCTGCGCTTTTATTCTTGCCACCAATTCGAGCGGCCGGAACGGTTTTGTTATATAATCATCCGCCCCGAGCGTCAGGCCCGTAATTTTGTCGGTCTCCTCGTTTTTTGCCGTGAGCATAATAATCGGATAATTATACTTTTCTCTGATTTTTTGGCACAGAGTAAAACCGTTTATATCCGGTAGCATTATATCGAGAACGGCAAGATCAAACTCCGTGGAATAAATGTCGTTAAGCGCGTCGAGAGCGGAATAGAATTTAAATACCGAGTAATTTTCATTAAGCAGATAGAGCTCGATTAAATCCGCTATTTCCTTTTCATCGTCTATAACCAGTATTTTTTCAGGCACGGAAAATCCCTCCTTTTTTCTTTTGTTCATCCCGATTTCATAATCAGATTGGCCTTTGCAACTATATTATATATGATTGAACGCGTTTAGTCAATATCTATTAGCTTCTCCCAAAACCGTGAAATTTTGGGATTTGGTATTGACAACGGACGGGCGCTGTGCTATAATAGCATATGTCAGACAAGGGTGTTTGAAGCGTTAAGTATGCTTTAGGCGGCCTTGTCTTTTTGTTTGTTATCTAAGTAAGGAAGGGAAGATGATTGTTTATGGAATCCGGAAATATAGGCTTTATAATTCTGTGCTCTACATATGTGTTTATCATGACGCCGGGACTGGCATTCTTTTACGGAGGTCTGTCACAGAGAAAAAATGTGGTAAATACTATGATGATGTCAATAGCCATTATGGGACTTGCGGCGTTTTTATGGGTATTGTGCGGGTATTCGCTCTCGTTCAGCGGGAACAGTCTCGGCGGAATTATAGGCGATTTTAAATGGTTCGGCTTTAACGGCGTAAGCATGACGGAGCCGCGAAGCGCGGGCGACGCGATACCGAACGCGTGCTTTGCATGGTTCCAGATGATGTTCGCGCTAATCACTCCGGCACTGTTTACGGGCGCGGTTGCGGGAAGAATGAGGTTCAAGGCGATATTCCCGTTTATCGGACTGTGGTTGTTTTTGGTATATTTCCCGATGGCGCATATGGTTTGGGGCGGCGGGCTCATAGACAAACTTGGCGCGATAGACTTTGCCGGCGGAAACGTGGTACATATTTCGTCGGGTATAACGGCGCTCATACTCTGTCTTATAATAGGGCCGCGAAAGGGCTTTAATAAGGGCAAGACCTTCCTGCCGCACAACATTCCGTTCATAGTTCTGGGCGCGGCGCTGCTGTGGTTCGGATGGTTCGGCTTTAACGGCGGCAGCGCTCTTGCCGCAAACGGACTTGCGCTGCACGCGTGCTTTACGACCAATACATCCGCCGCAACGGCAATGCTTACGTGGATGCTTATAGATACCGCAAAGGACGGCAAGCCGACGCTTATAGGCGCGTGCACGGGCGCGGTTGCGGGACTTGTAGCAATCACTCCGGCAGCGGGCTTTGTTCCCATTTGGGCGTCGTTTATATTCGGCGCGGTGGTAACACCGGTTTGCTACTTTTCAATTTCGGTTCTGAAGCAGAAAATCGGCTATGACGACGCGCTTGACGCGTTCAGCTGTCACGGCGTCGGCGGCATTGTGGGGTGCGTGCTGACCGGTATATTCGCCGATCCGGCGGTAAACGGCAAGACGGGGCTTATTTTCGGCGGAACGCATTTGTTTGCGGCGCAGCTTATAAGCATTGTCATAACCGCTGTGGCGGCAATAGCGGGAACGCTTGTTGCGATAGGCATAGTAAGGCTCTTTACAAAGCTCCGCGTTGAGGAGGAGGACGAGTACGTGGGGTTGAACTCAAGCGAGCACAGCGAAATTCCGTATCCGTCAATGATGTAACAACAAAACAGCATCTAAAGAAGTCGGGGCGTTTTGCCCGTCCGTTCCGAAATTACGGCGTTTAAAGCGATAACCGGCCTTCTATGCCGTCGAAGTCAATAACTCTTACCGTTCCGTTTTTAAGTTTTATCGTTACCGGCCCGTAGCCGCCGCAGGCCTCGGCGTCGGTATATGAAATGTCACTGACAGGGAAGATTTCATCCTCCGTAAACAGCGCGTGGGATTGTTTTGTTATAACCTGCGACATAAGTATGTACGGCTCGTATCCGTACTGCTTATGTCGTGTAAGCGACGCGTATATTATTATCGACCTTTGCGAGTCGGGGTTTGTTCCGCAGCTTTTTAAGATGTGAATATCGTCCCAGCCGTCATATATCGTCATAGCCATCTGTTTCGGCTCACCGGTAAAGTCCGTACCCCTTAAAAGTATCGCCTTCGCGCCCTTATGCGTAAGGATTTTTATCTCCGTTCCGTTATCGGGGAAGCCGTAGGAGCCGAGCGTCATTTTGACGGGACGTAGGAAGGTTCGCAGCTTATCGGCCCTGAAAATTCCGTTTGCCACAGTAAAATCGGCAAGAGTAAGCGCCTGCCGCCAGTGTGACTCGTTTTTCATATCATAGTCGAAGAACTGACGGCGGTACAAAACGTTATCGCGCTCGCCTGCCCAGAAGGTAACGTTGCATTTGTCATAGCTGTCATACGCGGGCGTGTACAGTACATACTGCTGCGACTCTATATCGCTGCGTTCGGAGCTTTCCCATGGGTATTTTGTGTTGTAGCAAAGCTTTGAGTAGTTCCACATTCCGTGCTTGTCGTCGGGACGTTTTACCACCTTGCCGGTTCTAAGTATGGTTTCGCCGTTGGCGTTGTGGTTTGAAAAGCAGAGCGCGGGGCCGTTAAGAACGGTTATTTTTGTTTCCTCCGCTCTAAGCTTTTCCCATGTTCCGTTATTCTCCTTCGCCGTCCAGAACGGATGATTTTCGGGCAGGTTAAGGCAAAGAAACGCCTTGCCGAGCCAGAACGGGGATTCCGCGCAGGAATAGCCCTGCACGAGCGGCGAAAACTCACCGTAAAATCCGAGCGTGGGCACGCCGTTATACAAGAAGTCCTCACGGCCAAGAAACTGCATGAGCGAGCCGGACATGATACGCCGCGCAAGCCCCGGATCGGCTGTGGGATTTTTAAGCAGCATATTGCCGCAGAACGCGCTCGTGGATGCGTTTCTGTAAATATTGCTGCGTCCCCACATATTAGTAAATCCGTCGCGGTCAAAGAAATCGGCATATGTTTCCATTAACTTATTGGAATTTTTCTCGAATTTTGCCGCGATATACGGCGCGTGCTCATAGCCATACCAGTTATTCCATATGGGGGCGTAGACGTTGAACGCCCAGCAGGAATAGTAATCGAACGAGTGCCCGTCGCGGTACCAGCCGTCGCCGGCATAGTAATTAAGTATGGTTTGGGCGTGGTCGAGCATAATCTCTTTGTCTATCGCGTAGCCTTCTTTGTTTAAAAATGCCATGTCGAGCATATTAAACAGCCGCCAGTTCTGCGGCACGGTGTTTTCGTGCGCGTAGCTGCTTATAAACTCCGCGATTATATCTTTTTCGCTCTGTGTGTAGCTGTCCCATATTTCCGTTCTGCAATCTTGGAGACAGATTACAAGCGCACAGGTTTCAACCGTCTGCTGGAACGCGCATACCGGATCGGTATTATTGGTTATTTTTTTCAAATCCGCATAGCTGCCCGCGTACAGCTCATCGCCCGGAGTACATATGCGCAGAACATGTTTTTTGTAATAATCCCGCATACTGTAGCCGCATATATTGAGTTCCGGTTCTATATGTATAAGCGGCGCGGCGATAAAGAACGAGCGCGCAAGCCCTTCAAAGCGTTCGGACATACGCTCTCTTTTTTGAACCTCCTCTGCGGACGAAAGATGCGGATAGGTAACATCCGTATCCTTTCTCGGCATTATCACCGGGTCGTCAAAAGAGGAGATGTTATTAAAAATCCCTTCAAGCAGGTATTCTCCCGCGGCTATCCAATGCCGCCTTGTAAGTCCGGTGTACGGACTTATATTATAATCTTTATTTTCAGGTTTGAATACGGTCATATTGCGCCTCCGTTTCGGTAGTTATCTGTGGTTTATTATAGCATACACGCGGCCGAACATCAAGCATTTCCAAAGCAATTTTTTCGCGCGTATTTTAAGCGGCGGAAAAATTTTTTACGAATTTTTTAATTTTACTCTTGAAAAAGTTGGATTTATGGTATATAGTATATTACTGTAGTTTGATAATTCGACCGGGTGGAAATATTTTACAGGAGATGAAACGATGGCGGAAGTAATCGTAACGACGCGGAACAGGGAGTATAAATATATTAAAGCCCTGAAACAAAAGAAATTCCGCAGCGCGGAAGGCGTGTTTACCGTTGAGGGGATAAAGTCTGTGTCCGACGCCATAAAGTCAGGAACAGAGCTTGCCTGTATTGTCGTTTCCGAGAGCTTTTACAATGCGAAGGAGTTTATATATCCTGATAACGCGCATATTGCGGTGGTGAAGGACGGCATTTTTGCCGCTCTGTGCGATACAAAAACGCCTCAGGGAATAATTGCGGTTATAAAAATGCGCAAAAATACACAATATACCTGTGACTTGACTAAGCTGTATGTGTACTGCGACAATGTTTCCGATCCGGGAAATCTCGGCACAATAATACGCACTGCCGACGCTGCCGGGTTCGGCGGCGTGCTGTTATCGCCGGGCTGCGCCGATTTGTACAGCCCGAAAACGGTAAGGTCGAGCATGGGTTCATTCTTTAATATAGACATAGTGCCGGACTTTGACATAGATATGTTAAAGGCGCAGCAGTCGAGAGGATTTTCGCTTTTTTGCGGCGCGCTGGATGAGGACAGTATAATCTACACCGATGCCGATTTTACAAAGCCTTCAATTATTATCGTCGGGAATGAGGCGAACGGCGTTTGTAAAGGAATATCGGAAATAAGCGAGCATATAATTATACCGATATACGGAGAAGCCGAGTCTCTTAACGCTGCCGTCGCGGGCGCGATTATGATGTATGAGGCTGTGCGCCGCCGCGCGGAAGGCGGTGAAGCTGATGGATGATAAAATCTATTGGCTCTGGCTGTCGCTTAAAGAGCATGTGCCGGTTGAGGTTCAGCTAAAGCTGATTTCAGTGTTCGGTTCGCCCGAGGCGGTGTATGACTGTGATAATTTCCACGGTAAAATTCCGGAAAAGTTTGAGGAAGAGCTTAAGGATAAGTCGCTTGCCGACGCGAAACAGGTTATGGAGCGCATAGAGGCTATGGACGGCTATATATTAACTCTTGAGGACGAGGAGTATCCGCCGAATTTAAAGTCTATAACCGTGCCGCCGCTCGTGCTTTATATAAGGGGCAGGCATATTGACTGGGACGGGGTGTTCAGCCTTACCGTGGTCGGGACGCGAAGGTGCTCCGACTATGGCAGAAGGGCTACGGATATGCTTGTAAGAGAGCTTGCCCGCCGAGGCGTCACAATAGTGAGCGGTATGGCGCGGGGCATAGACGCGGTTGCGGCGCGGGCGGCGCTGCGCGAGGGCGGAAGCACTATCGCTGTTTTGGGCAGCGGCATAGATGTTATATATCCGCGCGAGCACGAGGGACTGTATTATGACATAATTGAAAACGGCATGGTAGTATCGGAATTTCCGCCGGGGACTCCGCCGCTGAAGATAAATTTTCCGAGAAGGAACAGAGTTATGGCGGGCATATCTACCGGTATGCTCATAGGACAGGCTCCCGAAAAGAGCGGCGCGCTTATAACCGCGGCGCACGGAGTTTCCGAGGGACGCAACGTATATGTGATACCGTCGGATATATACGACGTCGGCTTTGCCGGCTCGCTAAAGCTTATATCTCAGGGCGCGAAGCTTGTAAGCCGCGTGGAGGATATAACCGAGGACTATCCGTATATGAATTTTGAGGAGCGGTTTAAAAGCGAAGCCGTAAACAGACAGACCAAAAAGGTTGTCAGTCTCGAAGGGCTGAGCACGGCTGAGATTGCTATTGTAGAGATTTTATGCAAAAAGGACACTCATATTGACGAGCTTGCGCGTATCAGTAAAATGTCAAGTCCGGAGGTAAATTCTGTGCTTGTAATGCTTGAACTGAACGGTATTGTAAAAAAGCTAAGCGGAAACATATACGGCATTGCCTGATATATAAAGTAGTTAATGTTCAGCTATGAAGTGATTACTGCGCGTTATTATGCCATTTGTTTGAGAAGTTGCCAAAACCGGACGCGCAGTATTCTTTAACTTAGTCGAATATGTGAACTGTAACATAAAGTAGGGGGAAGAATATGACAAAGAATAAGCTGCTTATAGTTGAGTCGCCGGCAAAGGCGGGGACGATACAGAAGTATCTGGGAAAAAATTATAAGGTGGTCGCGTCAATGGGACATGTTATAGATTTGCCGAAAAGCAGTCTGGGCGTTGATGTTGACAACGGCTTTGAGCCTAAATATATAACGATAAGGGGCAAGGGCGATTTGCTTTCCTCGCTTAAACGCGAGGCAAAGAAGGCCGATGAAGTTTTGCTCGCGACCGACCCGGACCGTGAGGGCGAAGCGATAAGCTGGCATTTGGCGCACGCGCTAAAGATTGATCCGGAGTCAAACTGTCGGGTTACGTTTAACGAGATAACAAAGAACGCAGTTAAGGAAGCGATAAAGCGGCCGAGGCCGATAGACATGAATCTTGTCGATGCGCAGCAGGCGCGGCGAGTGCTGGACAGGATTGTGGGATACAAGATAAGCCCCATTCTGTGGGAAAAGGTAAAGCGCGGACTAAGCGCGGGACGCGTGCAGTCGGTTGCCACGAGACTCATATGCGACCGGGAGGAGGAAATTCTGAACTTCGTGCCGGAGGAGTTTCACACAATTGACGTTAAGCTCCATACCAAAGGAGCGAAGAAGCAGGTTATAGCGCATTATTTCGGCGAGAACGGGAAGGAGCGCAGGCTCGGCTCGTCAGAGGCCGCGAAGGAGGTGCTAAACGATGTTAAAGACGCGGAATATGTTGTGACGAGCACTAAGGAGAGCGTAAAAAATCGCAATCCGCAGCCGCCGTTTACGACAAGCACATTGCAGCAGGACGCGTCGCGCAAGTTCTCATACCAGGCAAGCCGCACAATGCAGATAGCGCAGACGCTCTACGAGGGCGTAAAGCTCGGCGGCAGGCTCGGAACCATAGGTCTTATAACCTATATGCGAACCGACTCGTTAAGAGTGGCTGACGACGCGCTTGCGGAAGCGGAGGCGTTTATCATAGAAGAATACGGTGACGAATACGCGCGCAGGAGACAGTACAAGGCGAAAAAGAACGCGCAGGACGCGCACGAGGCGATAAGGCCCACGTCAATTATGATTAAGCCGGTTGACATAAAGGATAAACTGACTCCGGAGCAGTATAAGATTTACAAGCTCATATGGGAGCGGTTCGCTGCGAGCCAGATGACAAGCGCGCAATATAGGACGACAAGCGCGGAATTTGACGCTAACGGGCACATATTCAAGGCCAACGGCTCGGAGCTGATATTTAAAGGCTACACGCGCGTTTATGTTGAGTCCACCGACGAGAAAGAGGAAAAAGTAAAGGCGCTGCCGCCCATGGCAAAGGGCGACGTGTACATCGCGTCCGACATAGAGAGCAAGCAGCATTTTACACAGCCGCCGCCGCGTTTTTCCGACGCGTCGCTCATACGCGAGCTTGAGGAAAACGGTATAGGCAGACCGTCCACATACGCTCCGACAATATCGACGATTGTGTCGAGGGGCTATGTGCAGCGCTCAAAAAAGCAGCTCGTGCCAACGGAACTGGGCAATGTGACGACGGATATAATGAAGCAGAACTTTAAGCATATTGTGGACGTGGACTTTACGGCGCATATGGAACAGGAGCTTGACGACGTTGAGGATGGCGAGCTTAACTGGGTAAAGGTGTTGAGCGATTTCTATCCGGATTTTGCGGATACCTTGGAGAAGGCGCAGAAAAATATAGCAAAGATAGAGATAAAGGATAAGGTTTCGGATGTTCCCTGCGATAAATGCGGCAGACTTATGGTTTATAAGCTAAGCAAGTTCGGCAAGTTTCTCGCCTGTCCGGGATACCCCGAATGTAGGAACACGAAAGCGATACGCGTGGGAACGGGCGTAAAATGCCCCAAGTGCGACGGTGAAATCCTTATAAAGCAGTCAAAGCGCGGCAGGACATATTTCGGCTGTGAGCATTGGCCCAAGTGTGATTTTATGGCATGGGATACGCCGGTAAAGGGCGAAGTGTGTCCGGAGTGCGGCAG
>CANRAG010000018.1 GCA_947628515.1 uncultured Clostridia bacterium
ATATTTTCTACAAAATTATTCAAATCTATTGATTTTTTTTAATAATTGTGATAAACTATATGATGTGTATTATAAAATGGTATGAGTACCGTGCGGATATGAAGCATTTATAAATATACACGGGGATAATTCAGTGAATAGCGGCAGCAGCCGCGATTTCACAATAGGAGAGATATGGATGGAACAGACGGCAGTCAGAAGGAACGCCAATTACAAAAGAACCATAAGCGGAATATTCCGTAATCGAAACCTTTTAATTCTGGACGTTTTATTTATTGTAATCGCATATTTTTTGGTTACTATGATGATTCATAATATATATGAAACAACTAATATTATGCTGGAGAACGCGTTTGCGGTACTTTTTGCGATTATAGCGTTTGTGTGTGTGATATTTGTTTCCAGTATGTACCGAATTGTGTGGGTGCTGGGCGGAACGAGGGACTATATAAAGCTCATTGCCGCCTGCGTTATCGCGTCCGTGCTATCGGTAACGTTCAATATGTTTTTCTATAAAACCTTTTATTTCAAGCTGAGCGTGTGCGCGACGGCTGCCGCGAGCGCGATGATTATCGGTATGCGTATGGCAGTTCGCGCCATACACAATATCTACGCCGCGCGCGTTACGGCGGGGGCGGAGCAGAAAAGACTTATGATAGTGGGCGCGGGGTCTTCCGCGGCGATACTGCTTAAAGATATTGCCAATAACGAAAATCTTAACTATGACGTTGTATGCTTTGTGGACGACGATCCGAATAAGCGCGGCGCAATCATAAGCGGCATAAGGGTTATGGGCACGCGCAGGGATATAAAGGATTTGGCGGCCAAGCTCAATATTGATGAAATACTTGTGGCAATCCCATCGGCGGATGTCAATACAAGGAAGGAAATACTTGAAATCTGCAACGATACGGATTGCAGGGTAAAGACGCTGCCGAGCGTGGATCAGATAATCGACCAGACCGAGATGTTCAGCAAGGTCAGGAGCGTGCAGATTGAGGATTTGCTCGCACGCGAGCCGGTCAAACTCAATAACAGCGGAATAAGGCAATATATTGAAAACAAGACAATACTCGTTACGGGCGGAGGCGGCTCGATAGGCTCGGAGCTTTGCCGTCAGATAATGAAATTCAATCCCGGAAAGCTTGTCGTGCTCGATATTTACGAAAATAACGCGTACGACCTTCAAATGGAGCTTAACAGACAGTATCCGGACAATAAGCCGGAGGTGGTTATAGCCTCGGTAAGAGATATGGAACGGCTTGAGGATGTGTTTGGAAAGTACCGTCCTTACATAGTGTTCCATGCCGCGGCGCATAAGCATGTGCCTCTTATGGAGGACAACCCCGGCGAGGCTGTAAAAAACAATGTGTTCGGTACATATAATGTGACAAAATGCGCGGCGAAATACGGCGCTAAGCGGTTTGTTATGATTTCGACCGATAAGGCGGTGAACCCGACAAACGTAATGGGCGCGACAAAACGTATATGTGAAATGATTGTTCAGACCGCGCAGCAGAACAGTAAAACCGAATTTGTATGCGTGCGTTTCGGTAATGTGCTCGGCTCCAACGGCAGCGTTATACCGCTGTTTAAGAGGCAAATAGAAGAGGGCGGGCCGGTAACGGTGACGGACAAGCGGATAACCCGCTTCTTTATGACGATACCGGAGGCCGCGCAGCTTGTATTGCAGGCCGCGAGCTATGCGAAGGGCGGAGAGATATTCGTCCTCGATATGGGAAGTCCGGTAAAAATCTATGACCTTGCCAAGAACCTTATAAGGCTTTCCGGACTCAAGCCGGGAGTGGATATTAATATTGTTGAGTGCGGACTAAGACCGGGCGAGAAACTCTATGAGGAATTGCTTATGAGCGAGGAGGGGCTTACCCAAACGAGCCATAACAAGATATTTATAGGCAAACCGATCGACATAAACCGCGAGGAGCTTCGGCAAAAGCTCAGTATTTTGCAAAAGGCCGTGGAGCTTGACGATACAGAGCGTATAAAGGATGCGGTGGCGGAGGTCGTTCCCACCTATGTAAGACATCGCGGGATAAACAGTGAAGCGGTTTCCGCAGTTATGTGATATTTTAAATGAATAAAAGAACAGACAGAAGATTATGACGGAGGAAGTACATATATGTTCAAGAATAAAACTTTACTTATAACCGGAGGCACCGGCTCGTTCGGCAACGCTGTGCTAAACGGCTTTCTGAACTCGGATATAGCCGAGATAAGAATTTTTTCGCGTGACGAAAAAAAGCAGGATGATATGCGTCATGAATACCAGGCGAGATTTCCGGGGATAAGCGATAAGATTAAATTCTACATAGGCGACGTAAGGGATTTGCAGAGCGTGAAAAACGCGATGCACGGTGTTGACTACATATTCCATGCCGCCGCGCTTAAACAGGTTCCATCGTGCGAGTTTTTCCCGATAGAGGCGGTCAGGACGAATGTATTGGGCACGGAGAATGTGCTTACTGCCGCTATAGAGGCGGGAGTAAAGAGCGTAATATGCCTTTCAACAGACAAGGCGGCATATCCGGTAAACGCGATGGGAACGTCAAAGGCGATGATGGAGAAGATTGTCGTTGCCAAGTCCAGAACAGTATCGCCGGACAAAACAAAAATCTGCTGCACGCGTTACGGCAATGTTATGTGCTCGCGCGGCTCGGTTATTCCGCTCTGGATCGAGCAGATCAAGGCGGGCGAGCCGATTACCGTTACGGAGCCTGCCATGACACGGTTTATAATGTCATTGGAAGAGGCGGTCGAGCTTGTGTTGTTCGCGTTCGAAAACGGCAACAGCGGCGACATAATGGTACAAAAAGCGCCGGCCTGCACAATCGAAGTGCTCGCGCGTGCCGTTAAGGAGTTGTTCGATAAAGAGAATAAGAGTGAAATCAGGGTTATAGGCATACGGCACGGCGAAAAGATGTATGAAACCCTGCTTACCAATGAGGAATGTGCGCATGCGGTCGATATGGGCAATTTCTACAGAGTGCCCGCCGACAAGCGCGACCTCAATTACGATAAGTATTTTAAGGACGGCGACGAGAACAGAAATCCGCTGACGGAATTTAATTCAAATAACACGGAGATTTTGAATGTTGAGCAGGTAAAGGAAAAGCTTTTGTCGCTTAAATATATACGCGACGAGCTTGCGGAAATGGAGAGTTAAGCTTTGAAAATACTTGTAACGGGCGCGAAGGGGTTTGTGGGCAGGAACCTCGTAGAGGCGTTAAAGACCATACGCGACGGAAAGGACAGGTCGCGCGGCATAGATACGGATATAGAGATATTTGAATATGACATTGACACGGCTCCGGAGCTGCTTGACGCATACGCGGCGGAGTGCGATTTTGTTTTCCACCTTGCGGGCGTTAACAGACCGCTTGACGAAAAGGAGTTCATGGAGGGCAATTTCGGGTTTACCTCCACGCTGCTGGATTTGCTCAAAAAGCACAAAAATAAGGCGCCGGTTCTCATAACCTCGTCCATTCAGGCGGCGCTCGATAACCCTTACGGGAAATCAAAGCGGGCGGGAGAGGAGCTTATTTTCAGGTATGGCGAAGAACATGGCGTAAGGGTATGCGTTTATCGTTTCCCGAACGTGTTCGGGAAGTGGTGCAGACCGAACTACAACAGTGCCGTCGCCACCTTCTGCTATAATATCGCGCATGACTTGCCGATAACGATAAACGACCGAAACCATATGATGACGCTCGTGTATATAGATGATGTGCTTGACGAGCTTATACGCGCGTTAAAGGGCGAAGAGAACCGGAACGGGCGGTATTGCGCGGTGCCGGTTGAGCATAATATAACGCTTGGCGAGATAGCGGATTTAATCTACGGCTTCAAGCGGTCGAGGGAGGATTTATCGGTTCCGGATGTGACCGACGGCTCTTTTTCCAAAAAGCTGTATTCCACATTCCTTTCATACCTTGAACCGGATAATTTCAGCTACAAGCTTACGATGAACCGTGACAGCCGCGGCAGCTTTACGGAGATACTGCGCAGCGCCAATGCCGGGCAATTCAGCGTTAATATTTCAAAGCCGGGCATCACAAAAGGTCAGCACTGGCATAACACAAAGAACGAGAAGTTTGTTGTGGTAAAGGGGCACGGGCTTATTCAGTTAAGAAAAATCGGCTCGGATGATGTGGTTAATTACGAGGTGAACGGTGATGAGATAACCGTTGTCGATATGATTCCGGGATATACTCATAATATTATAAACCTTTCTGATACAGAGGATTTGGTTACGTTTATGTGGGCTAACGAATGCTTTAATAAAGACAGGCCGGACACGTTCTTTGAGGAGGTTTAACGTGAAATATAGGCGGCGCATCTCGCATGCTTTCTCTCATTCGCATACATATGTATAGCCTCATTCGAGAAAACATACAATCTGCTTGCTATCTTTCACGTTACAATTTATACCGCCGCAAAGCGGCGGAATGGAGGTTAATAATGGCGAAGCTTAAATTAATGACTATAATAGGCACAAGACCTGAGATAATCAGACTGAGCGCGTGCATAAAGGCATGCGACAGGTATTTTGACCAGATACTTGTGCACACGGGACAGAACTATGACTATGAGCTTAACCAGGTGTTCTTTGATGATTTGAGGCTTAGAGCGCCCGATTTCTACCTCGACGCGGTCGGCGAGGATTTGGGCGAAACGATGGGGAATATCATTGCAAAGTCCTACCGGCTTATGGTAAAGGAGAAGCCGGACGCGGTGTTTGTGCTGGGCGACACCAATTCATGCCTTTCCGTAATAGGCGCGAAGCGCCTGCACATTCCAATATTCCATATGGAGGCGGGTAACCGCTGCTTTGACGAATGTCTGCCGGAGGAAACGAACAGACGTATTGTAGATATTATATCGGACGTGAATATGTGCTACAGCGAGCACGCGAGACGCTATCTTAACGCGTCGTCCGTTGCTAAGGAGAGAACATATGTCGTCGGCTCGCCCATGGCGGAGGTGCTGCGCGATAATTTGGAAAAAATCAAAGCGAGCGATGTTCTTAGCCGCCTCGGTCTTAAAAAGGGCAAATACATTCTTCTATCCGCGCACAGGGAGGAGAATATAGATACGGAAAAGAATTTCATGAACCTCATGAACGCCATAAACGCTATGGCTGAAAAATACGACATGCCTGTTCTGTATTCCTGTCATCCGCGAAGCGGGAAATTTATCGAGCAGCGCGGATTTGAGTTTGACAGGCGCGTTATCCGGCATAAGCCGCTGGGTTTTCACGATTATAACAATTTGCAGATGAACGCGTACGCCGTAGTGTCCGACAGCGGCACGCTGCCGGAGGAGAGCAGCTTTTTCCTGTCGGTGGGCAATCCCATTCCGGCGGTGTGCATAAGAACGAGTACGGAACGTCCGGAGGCGCTCGATAAGGGTAATTTTATCCTTGCCGGTATTACGACCGAGCAGGTGCTGCGCGCGGTGGACACAGCGGTGGAGATGAACAATAACGGCGATTTGGGAATACCCGTTCCCGACTACACGGATGAAAATGTTTCCGCGAAGGTTGTAAAACTTATAGCGAGCTATACCGGAGTGGTAAACAAGATGGTATGGCGAAAGGACGAATAGATATGGGGCAGATTTTTATCTGCTCTGTTTTTTTTTTCGCCAGATTATGAGATATACGGATGAATATTTTAATTGAATATGACACAGAATACATATACAATTAATTATATGAGGAGGAAGAATATGTTTAAACACGAAAAGGAATTATTTCATCCGGTAAGGGTTGAAAAAGCAAACCCGCAGTATGCGGTTCTCATGCAGGAGCAGTTAGGCGGCGCCAACGGCGAGCTTAAAGCCGCATTGCAGTATCTGTCCCAGAGCTTCAGAATAAAGGATCCGGAGATAAAGGATTTATTTATGGATATAGCCGCAGAGGAGCTTGGGCATATGGAGATGGTCGCGGCGACTATAAATATGCTTAACGGCCATGATGTGAACTATAACGGCGTTGACGTGGGAGAGATTGAAACGCATGTGTTAACGGGGCTTAATCCCGGACTTATAAACTCGTCGGGTTATTCGTGGACGGGAGATTATGTGAGCGTGACCGGTGATTTATGCGCGGATCTGCTTTCAAATATCGCGTCGGAACAGAGGGCGAAGGTTGTATATGAGTATTTGTACCGACAGATTGACGACAAGTATGTAAAGGAAACAATAGACTTTTTGCTAAATCGTGAGGAGGCTCACAATTCCATGTTCAGAGAGGCGTTTAACAAGGTGCAGAATACCGGCTCCGACCGTGATTTCGGAACAACAAAGGCGGCGAGGATGTATTTCAGTCTGTCCGAACCGTCTCCTGCCGACAATCCGTTTAAGGAGTCGAATTTTGAACATCCTGCATTCAAATAAAGATTTTAATCATTTCGACACTGGAATAGAACTGAACGACAGGGGCGCGGCATTTTGCCGCGCCCGTATTATTTATTTTTTTGTCGCTCCGTACTCGTCCATCTGCTTTTTTGAGCAGAAATAGTGATATACGGTTTTATGCCCCGCCAAATAGTCGGAAAGCGTCATTTCCGAAGCGCCGTAGTAGACGTTGCCGTCGTCGGTTTCCCATGTTGTTATGTATGTGTCAAGCAACTTTGAGAGCAGTATGCACATATCGCCTCTTGTTACCGGCGCATCGTCGGTAAAGGAGCTCAGTTCATCCGTCAGTCCGCGTGCCACCGCCATCGGGATAACCCTGCTGTACGGCTCATCGGGCTGACCGAGCAGACAATACGCAAGCTTGAACATTTCATGGTACGTAATATTGTTATCGGGTCTGAACGTGCCGTCGTCATAGCCGTCAACTATTCCGATTTCGGTAACCGCGCCTATCGGGTCGTAATACCATTCGTTTAAGGGTACGTCCGAAAAACCGTTTACGCCCTTCATTTCAAATCCCATGAGCCTGCAAATCATAGCAGCGGCCTCCGCTCGTGTAACGGGCGAATACGGGCGGAAGGTATTATCGTTATAGCCCGCTATAACGCCCCCATCCGCCAGCTCGTTGACGCAGGCGTTAAGCGTTGACGATGCGTCGTCCATGTCCGAAAAACGCGGCGCTGTTCCGATATATGCGCTCAGACCGTCAGTTTGCGGTCTTGTTGGAATTTCCGTTTCGTCCGGCGGCGAAAGTCTGTTTGAGTTGTCGGCGACCGGATTTGCGTCCTTGTCTCTGAACGCCTTTTCTCTGTTTGACATGGGTGTTGTAGCATTCTCCGTAATAACCAGACGCATATTATCTTTATCCCATTCCGCCTTTTCGACTCCGAATATTGACGGCAGATATGAGTAGTGGAAATATATTTCATTATCAAATACCGCGTCCCAGTCCGCGTACAGAGGTACTATATGCTCGTGCGGAAATTCTATTGTCCGCCCGTCCACAACCGCCGTGTCTCCGTCGTAGGGGACGACAATGGTTCTGTTCTCATGCGAGAGGGTTATGGTATTGTCTTCATCCTTAATGTCATAATTCCAAAATACCGACATATTAACCAACGGCACAAGGCAGTCGCCGTTTTCATCAAGCGTGGGCCCGCCGCCGGCGTAGCTGCTTTGAACAATAGCGACTCTTGTATATTTGCCGTCGCTTTCCCATTGCTCAACCTCAACCTTAATGGTTCCCGCCGCTATCTCCATGCCGTTTGTAGCGCCTCCGCCATAGCCCGTTTCGTTCCCGGCCGACACGCAGGTTCCCGAAAGTGTCATTGCTACGAACAGCATAAATGCTATTATTTTTTTCATAATTTACCTCCATTACTTTGCGCGGACATATATATTGGCACGTTTTGCGCCGTTATTTTGCCGCGCGATAATATAAAATTTTTCTCCCGCTAAAAAACGGATGCTTAAGCTGTATCTGTCCGAGTCGGCGGACCCGTCATCGCTATAGACAAGCTCCTCCGCACCGTTATTGTTTATCCTGTATACCTTTAGCGCGCAGTCACGGTCGCCGTTGGTGCGGACAATTGACGCGAACATATCATATATAACCGATACGGTATCGCTGCGGACTTCGGCTGCGTCCTCCGAAAAGACCGGATTAAACACATATGAAGCTCCGGGCATTTCAATTGCAGCCGCCGTATTCTGCACCTCCTCCGGTTCCTGCGTCGCCGCTTCGGCTGATTTCACAGCGGTGATTGACCGCGCACCGTCGGCCGGACGCACGTCCGTTACAGGCCGTATGTCGGTGGTCGGGGCGGAATACGCCGATACCGGTATCTGCGTTGGCGGCGGCGTTTGCACAGTCGGCGAAGGGGCAGGCGGAGCCGCTGTTTGCGCGGGCGGCGTCAAAAGGGGTTTTTCCGTGTTTGCCGCCGGTTCTTTAAGTATACTCTCTATAGTTTCCGTAACATCCTTTGGCAGAGCGTCCTTTGCCGCTTCGAAACCGAGCGCCGTAAGCGAGCACAGCGACGCCGCGGCAACAATCATTACAGAAACCAGCTTCAGAAATTTTGACGGACTTCTGAACTCGATAATCTTAAAGTCTCTTTTGTATTTTATCCTTAGGCGAAGCCATTGCGGTGGAGTAGGCCATAGCGCGGTCGGGTGTTTCAATCATTGAGATTATAAGCCGTCCGTAATCCTTCTTGTCCGGCAGGTTCAGCCTGTTTAGCACGGACTCGTCACAGCACAGCTCGCAGCCCTCGTTTATAGCACGGCTCAGAAAATACACAACGGGATTAAAGAAATGTATGCAGCGTGAAACGGACGCCATGAGCTTTATAGCGAGATCGCAATGTCTGTGATGCGTCAGCTCATGCGTAAATATCATAACAAGCTCATCATGTGTGAAATCCCTTTCAGGCACAATAATTATAGGTTTAACGACGCCGAATAAAAGCGGCGAATTAAGCGTTCGACTTGTGCGAAGCTCAATTTCGCGATATATTCGCATATTGCTTTTCACTTCCGCAAACGTTTCGAGCACGCGCTCGTTACGACACTCTCCGCTTAGTATTTTGAGTGTTCGCGATATTTTAAAATACTTAAAAGCGGTTATTAAAATCAGCGTAACTGATATAGCCGCCCAAAGCGCGATGATAAGCCTTACCGGATAGATTGATAAACCGCCCGCTTGCGGGGCGCTGTAGGGCGCGCCGCCGGATATTACGGTATCCGATGCCGGAACCGTTACCTTAAACATTTTATGCGACGGAAAAAGCGCTTGCAGCGGAACGACAAACATTGCCGCGGCGGTAACAAGCAACGGATAGTACAGTCCGGCAAATCTCTGTCGCGTTTGCCTGCGAAGCAGGGTCGAGAGCGCGAACATCAGGCTGCCCGAAATGTTCATAAGGAGCAAATTATATAATATTTTCACCTGCCTTATACCTCCTCAAACCACTGCTTTATCTCGTCAATATCCTTTCCCGAAGGCTTTTTGTCGCAAAAAAGAGCAGCAAGAAAATTTTTTAACGAGCCGGAATGGAATTGGTCGAGAAATTCCTCCGCCTGTTGGGACGCGTAGCGCTTTTCCGAAACGATCGCTCTGTAATAGTTGGTTTTGCCAACCTTATCGGAAGCTATTATACCCTTATCCGTAAGACGCTTCAAAAATGTCAGAATAGTGGTGGGCTTCCATTCGGTTTTAAGCTCGGCGGCAATCTGCGCGGATGTTACGGCAGCGTCATGCGACCAGATAATTTTCATGATTTCCATTTCCGAATCCGATATTTTCATTTCATCAAATCCTCTCTTTTTTAATATTGAATCGACTCATTCTACACCGTGTAGTTTATTGTATTCTACAACAAGTAGAACATAAAGTCAATACAATTTTGCAAAATAAAATAATTTTAGCTAAATTGCATAAACGGTATTATGGGATTATGGATGATATGCATAAAGAGCGCGGACGGTATAGATATAAACCGGCGACACTTCGCGTTGGCAATCGACCGTAAGAGGAATGAAAGCCGTGATAAACTTTGATGTTGTATTTTACGAATACTTATGGTATAATAAACGCAATCAAGGTTGAAAATCGTTTTACAATTTTTCTGTGAGGTTTATATGCGCGAATTTATAATACATAAAAACGACGCCGGACAGCGTCTTGACAAATTTATAATTAAGCTTATGCCAAAGCTGCCAAAATCCATGCTGTATAAGGGATTGCGCAAAAATTGTGTGAGACTTAACGGGAAACACGCGAAGGACGGGGCGGTATATCTTGAAAGCGGCGATGTGCTGCGGCTGTATTTTAAGGATGAATTTTTTGAGTCGGAAAAGGAATTTAAATATATCGAGCCGAACCTAGACATAGCGTATGAGGACGGGAATATTCTGATAATAAACAAGGCCGTGGGAGTCGCGGCGCATCCTGACGGGCATAATAAAGACGGAACGCTTATAGATATGGTTAAAAGCTATTTATACATGAAAAATGAATACAATCCGAAGTCGGAGCAGACATTCAGCCCCGCGCTTTGCAACAGGCTTGACCGCAACACCGGCGGTCTTGTAATAGCCGCGAAGAATGCTGCCGCGCTTCGCGAGATGAATGAGCGTATAAAAAAACGCGAGGTGCGCAAGTTCTATAAGGCGGTTGTGGAAGGGTATCCAAAACGCGAGGGACGGCTTGAAGGATTTATAAGCCGAAGGGATAAGATTACTTCCGTATCGCAAGACAGTAAGACAGGCGCAAGGGCTGTTTCGCTTGACTACAGGGTTATATCTCAAAAGAACGGATATTCGCTTGTGGAGATTGAGCTGCACACCGGACGCACGCATCAGATACGCGCGCAGTTTTCGGACATAGGCCATCCGCTTGCGGGAGACACCAAATACGGCGGGCACGGCGATATGTTCAGACAGGCTTTGTGGAGCGTGGGAGTGAAATTCGACTTAAAGGACAGTAATTCCGCTCTCGGATACCTTAACGGTATGGAAATAACAACCGCCGCGCCGTTTGAAAAGGAGTTTTAATATGGATTTTATATCACCGTCAACGATAAAGCGGATTGCCGCAAGGTATAATTTTAAGTTTCAAAAAGGGCTGGGACAGAACTTTCTATCCTCGCAGGAGATACTTGAAGAGATTGCGGACGCTGCCCGAATACGCGGCGGGAACGCGCTCGAAATAGGCCCCGGCTTCGGAGTTCTGACAAACGAGCTCGCGAAGCGGGCAAAAAAGGTTGTGGCGCTTGAAATCGACGAGCGCCTTATTCCCATTCTTGACGATACGCTTTCCGAATACGACAATGTTAAAATCATAAACCGTGATATTATGAAAACGGACATATCCGATATAATAGAAAAGGAATTTGGCGGCGAAAGGATAAGCATCGCCGCCAATCTGCCGTACTACATCACAACTCCTGTTATAACCACAGTGCTCGAATCGAAGCTGCCCATAGATAACTTTGTCGTCATGGTGCAGAAGGAGGTTGCCATGAGACTTAACGCGAGGGAGGGAACCAAGGACTATGGTGCAATATCGGTGCTTTGCCGGTACTATACCGAGCCTGAAATCATACGCACTGTTCCGGCGGGGCTGTTTGTGCCCGCGCCAAAGGTGGACAGCGCTGTAATCAGGATGAGGTTCAGAGATGAACCGGAGGTATCGGTTAAGGACGAGACTGTATTTTTTAAAACCGTAAGGGCGGCGTTTTCGCAGAGGAGAAAAACGCTTTTAAATTGTCTCGCGTCAAGCTTTCCCAAGAGCAAGGACGAGCTTTCCGATATAATGCAGGGTATAGGTATCGACGCGCGGCGGCGCGGCGAAACTCTGTCCGTTGACGAGTTTGCCCGTCTTGCGGACGCGTTAATATGAATTTTAAGAAAAATTAAGAAATTTCATTGTCAAATCTTAAGAATTATATGTTATCATACATTCAGGAGGTGAGAAAAATGAATATACTTGTCGTTGACGACGACAGGTCAATTGTTGACAGCATCGCTATCTTTTTGTCGGGCGAGGGCTATGAGGTGTTAAAGGCATATAACGGAATAGAGGCTTTGGATATCTTAAACCAAACCGAAGTGCATTTAATGATTTTAGACATTATGCTGCCGAGGCTGGACGGAATTAAAACCTTGATGAAGCTTAGGGAGTCGCGTAACATTCCGGTAATTTTGCTTTCGGCAAAATCAGAGGATGCCGACAAGATTTTGGGATTGACCGCCGGCGCGGACGATTATGTTACAAAACCGTTCAATCCGTCCGAGCTTATGGCAAGAGTGAAATCGCAGCTGAGGCGATACACCACTCTCGGCTCCATCGGCAAACAGAACGGAGTCATTACAATATCGGGGTTATCCGTCAATACGGAAAACAGAACCGTAAAGGTTGACGGCGAGGATATAAGACTGACGCCGATAGAGTACGGAATATTGGAACTGCTCGCCAGAAACCGCGGACGGGTTTTTTCACCCGATGAAATTTATAGGAATGTGTGGAACGAGGATAAAGTTGTCGGCGATAACACCATAGCCGTGCATATACGGCATATTCGGGAAAAAATCGAAATCAATCCCAAAGAGCCGAAATATCTGAAAGTGGTGTGGGGTATCGGCTACAAGATTATTTAATTTGCAAGGAGTTTGACAATGAAAAAATTTTTATATCGAGGCGGTACAAAGCTTACCGCGTTTGCGCTGTGCATTGCATTTATATCGGCGGGAATGTTGACGGTGGTAAACGGGTTTATTAAATTTTGCGGGGAAAAGGACTATATATACGGATTTGAAAATTCTTTTGAGGAGTCGGACTTTATATCTTCAATGCTGGGCGGTATTGAAAACATAATGGATAAGACGAGCATGGATTTTTATTATGAAAGGGCCGACGCAACGGCGGAGAGCCCGGAGAAATCCTATGATGAGCGTATGGAAGAACGGCTGAAATATCCGTTATATGAACCGGATGAGCTGAAATATTACATTGCCGTTAACGGCAGAGTATATACAAACTGTAACGCTAAGAGCGCCGATGAATTGAAAAACGCACGCATCTACCGTTATTTCGAAAATCAAAACGGGAAAATAACCCGCGAAGGCGTCGGAGCGGCGCAAAGACGAGTTGGCGTCATAGCTCCGGTCATGGAATTTGCCGATGGGAATGTAGTCACAATCTGCACAAGCATAAGCGACGGGGACGCTGCCGAATTTGAGGCGGAATGGAACAGACAAGCGGCGCTTGTTCGGGACGTTTTTATAAATGTGTTTGTCTGCGCGGTTTTTGCGCTGCTGTTTTTAATCTATCTGATTTGCGTGTCGGGCAGAAACGTAAACGGCAAAACAAATTCCATGTGGATTGATTTTGTCTGGACGGAGGCGCATATTGCGATTATAGGCGTAGTCGGGATTGGAGTCGCCGTCCTGTGCGCAATAGCGTTTGACCAATACTATACGCTGCATCTTCCGGCTTATATGCTGAGAATACTTACTACATCTTCCGCCGCTATTGGCGGAGCTGTTATGATTGCCTCCGGACTGTCGCTCACGCGGAAAATAAGATGCAAAACCTTTGTGAAAACAAGCGTTATCTGTCGGATCGCAAAATGGTGCTATAAAGCTTTTGACAAAATCATTAGAGGGCTGTATAAACGGTTAAAGGTCTGCAAAAACGCGGCAAAGACGGCGCTGTCGAAGAAGTCAACGGTATTTATAGCGTCGGCGCTGCTCGCGTATACCGCGGTAATCGGCATATGCGGAATACTGGTTTGGGAGGACGGACTTGGACTGGCGATGGGTGTACTCGCCTTTGGCGCAGCTGTGTTCGCGCTGTTTCGCAGGTGCGAGGATATGGATAACATACGGAAGGGCGCCGCACAAATACGAAACGGGAATTTGCGCTATAAAATTCCGGATGTGAAATCCGGTGATATGAAAACGCTGGCGGAGGATATAAATGAAATAGGAGAGGGGCTGGAAAAAACGGTGGCCGATAAGATGAAGGCCGAACGTCTGAAAACGGACTTGATTACAAATGTGTCGCATGACCTTAAAACCCCGCTCACCTCGATTATCAGCTATACGGCGCTTTTGTCAAAGGTAGAGGAGCTGCCGGAGGAGGCAAAAGACTATATTTCAATAATCGCTCAAAAGAGCGAGAGACTTAAAAATCTAACACAGGATTTGTTCGAGGTATCAAAGGTTCAGAGCGGAAACGAAACCTTTGTCACCGAAAAGCTCGACGCAAAGCTGCTTATAAATCAAACTCTCGGCGAGCATAACAGTGAGATACAAAAATCCGAGCTTAAATTCTGCGTGAATACCGATACGGATTTGTTCTTTACAGCGGATGGGCGAAAGATGTCAAGAGTTATAGGAAACCTTATAGACAATGCCATGAAGTATGCCATGAAGGGTACAAGAGTGTTTGTATCGGCCTTTATGCGGGATGACGATGTAATCATTGAGATCAAAAACATATCCGCATACCCCATGGATTTTGACGCGGAGGAAATAACCGGACGGTTTGTACGAGGCGACGCGGCGAGAACCGGAGAGGGGCACGGTCTTGGTCTTGCCATTGCAAAGGGGTACACGGAGGCCTGCGGAGGAAAATTTGACATTATTATTGACGGGGATTTGTTTAAGACCGTTATACGCTTTCCAAAAGCTTAATCATGTAAAGAATTAATTAAAGGCCGATACGCCGCCGGAAGGACCTATTCGAGACTGAAATCCTCGGATGAGAAGTTGGTTTTGAGCCGCTTTCTGCGGCGTACGGTCTTTTTGAAAATATCATATTCAAATTTTCCGCAGTCGCCGCCCGCGGCGGGCACAGAGCGCTTTTTTAATGCGCAGAACAGCTCGTCCGCGTTATTTTCCGTTCTCTGTCCGTGGCGGCAGAGCGCGCACACCTTGTTTATATCCTCGCTATATATCATTTTGCATTCTTCTTTCCGCATTTTTTTTGTTTATTATAGCTATTTTAACATATTTCTCGCCAAACGTCAAATTTTTCTTGATTTTACAGCTGAATCGGTATATAATATACTATGTGGTTTTTTTTCAAAAATACATAATACATTCATATGTTGAAAGGAATGACTTTAAAATGGAAAAGAAAGAAATGCTTTATGAAGGCAAGGCTAAGAAGGTTTATAAAACGGACGATGAAAACCTTTATATTGTTGATTACAAGGACGACGCCACTGCGTTTAACGGCAAGAAGAAGGGCACGATAGCCGGCAAGGGCGTAATCAACAACAGAATGTCAAACTACCTCATGTCGCTCATGGCCAAGGAGGGCATTCCTACGCATTTCGTTGAGGAAATCTCGGACAGGGAAACTGTTGTTAAAAAGGTTTCAATCATACCGCTTGAGGTTATCATCAGAAATATCGCGGCGGGCAGCTTCTCAAAGCGTTTCGGTGTGGAGGAAGGCAGGGTTTTAAACAATGCCACCCTTGAATATTGCTTAAAGGATGATGATTTGGACGATCCTATGATTAACGATTATCATATAACGGCAATCGGCGCGGCAACAAAGGAGGACCTTGCTACAATAGCCGACCTCACATTTAAGGTTAATGATTTCCTTAAGAACTATTTTTCAAAGATTAATATAGAGCTTGTCGATTTCAAGATTGAGTTCGGCAAAACTCCGGACGGCGAGATCATCTTAGCCGACGAGATTTCGCCGGACACATGCCGTCTCTGGGACGCGACAACGCACGCAAAGCTTGACAAGGACAGATTTCGCCGTGATTTGGGCGACGTCGAGGAAGCGTATATAGAGGTTGCCAAACGCATGGGACTTATCTGACGGTCGGGTTCGCGCAGCCCGCGCGGCAGGATATTAAATGAAAGGAAAAACAAAATGGCGACAAATACTTATGAAAGCCCTTTAAATTCGCGTTACGCGTCGAAGGAGATGCAGTACATCTTCTCGCCGGACAAGAAGTTTTCGACATGGCGCAAGCTGTGGATTGCCCTGGCTGAGAGCGAGCAGGAGCTTGGCTTAAATATTACCGACGAGCAGATCGCGCAGATGAAGGAGCACATATATGATATAAATTATGACGTTGCAAAGGCGCGGGAAAAGGAAGTGCGCCACGATGTAATGTCGCACGTCTACGCCTACGGTGTGCAATGCCCGAAGGCAAAGCCCATTATCCATCTCGGCGCTACAAGCTGCTATGTGGGTGATAATACGGATATAATCATAATGACGGAGGCAATGCGGCTTGTAAAGAAAAAGCTCGTATGCTTAATAGGCGAGCTCGCCAAGTTTGCGGACGCAAACAAATCGCTGCCCTGTCTCGCGTTCACGCATTTCCAGCCGGCGCAGCCCACGACCGTGGGCAAGCGCGCGACGCTGTGGCTTGAAGATCTTGTAATGGATTTGGAGGACGTGGAGCATCAGCTGTCAAAGGCAAAGCTTTTGGGCTGCAAGGGCACGACGGGCACGCAGGCGTCGTTTATGGAGCTGTTTGACGGCGACCATGAAAAGTGCAAGGAACTCGACAGAAGAATAGCGGCAAAGATGGGTTATAGCGAAACCTTCCCGGTAAGCGGTCAGACATATCCGAGAAAGCTCGACACGCAGATGCTTAATGTGCTTTCGGGTATTGCCCAGAGCGCGTATAAGTTCTCAAACGACATAAGGCTTCTCCAGCACTTAAAGCAGATCGAGGAGCCGTTTGAAAAAAGTCAGATAGGCTCGTCCGCCATGGCGTATAAGCGCAATCCGATGCGGTCGGAGCGGATAGGCTCGCTTGCAAGATACGTAATCGTGGACGCGCTAAATCCCGCCATAACCGCTTCAACGCAGTGGTTCGAGAGGACGCTTGACGACAGCGCGAACAAGCGCATAAGCGTGCCGGAGGCGTTTTTGGCAGTGGACGCGATACTCAATCTTTATATAAATGTCGTAGACGGGCTTGTTGTGTATGATAAGGTCATAACAAAGCAGTTCATGGCTGAAATACCGTTCATGGCGACGGAGAATATCATGATGGACGCCGTTAAGAAGGGCGGAGATCGCCAGGAGCTTCACGAGAAAATCAGACAGTATTCAATGGAGGCGGGCAGACATGTCAAGGTTGAAGGACTTGACAACAACCTTGCGGAGCTTATCGCGAACGACCCGTCATTCGGGCTTACGCTTGACGAGATAAACGCTGTTATGAAGCCGGCCAATTTCGTGGGACGCAGTCCGGAGCAGGTGACGGATTTCTTAAATGATATAGTGAGCCCCATACTTGATAAAAACAAGGATTTATTGGGTGTGGAAGTAGAGATAAATGTTTGAGGAACGGTTTCTCAAACTGAATTTGCAGAGCCGCCGCAAAGGCGGAATGGAGGGTTAAAATGGTAAAAGCAGTAGTAGGAGCATGCTGGGGCGACGAGGGTAAGGGCAAAATTACCGATATGCTCGCGGAGGACTCCGACATCGTAGTACGGTTTCAGGGCGGCGCGAACGCGGGACACACAATTGTAAATGATTACGGCAAGTTCGCGCTTCATCTTCTCCCGTCGGGTTCGTTCAACCGGAACGTGACAAATATGATAGGGAACGGCGTCGCGCTTGACATACCGCAGCTGGTTAAAGAGATAGAGGATGTGGTTTCAAAGGGTGTGCCGCGCCCGAATATTGTGGTTTCGGAGCGGGCACAGGTTCTTATGCCGTATCATAAGCTTTTTGACCAATACGAGGAGGAGCGGCTTTCCGACCGTCAATTCGGCTCGACAAAGTCGGGTATCGCTCCGTTCTTTTCGGATAAGTTCTCAAAGATAGGCTTCCAGGTATGGGAGCTGTTTGAGGAGGAAAGGCTGAGAGAGAAGATAAAAAATGTGCTTGAAGTTAAAAATCTGATGCTTGAACACATATATCACAAGCCTGCCATTGACGCGGATGAGCTTTATGCCACCTGCAAGGAGTATGCCGGTATGATAAAGCCGTATGTGATAGATTCGGTTGCGTTTATGCACAACGCGATTAAAGAGGGCAAGACCATTCTGCTTGAAGGACAGCTCGGCTCGTTAAAGGATCCGGATTTCGGTATCTATCCAATGACGACGTCGTCCTCAACGCTTGCCGGATACGGCGCTATAGGCGCGGGCATCCCGCCGTATGAGATCAAGGAAATAATCACCGTGGTCAAGGCGTATTCCTCGGCGGTCGGCGCGGGCGCGTTCGTTTCGGAAATCTTCGGCGACGAGGCAGACGAGCTGAGACGGCGCGGCGGCGACGGCGGCGAGTACGGCGCGACAACGGGCAGACCGCGAAGGATGGGATGGTTCGACTGCGTTGCGTCACGTTACGGCTGCCGCGTACAGGGCACAACGGCCGTGGCGTTCACGGTGCTCGACGTTCTGGGCTATCTTGACGAAATTCCGGTATGTGTGGGCTATGAGATTGACGGAGAGGTAACGCGCGATTTCCCGACGACGGGCAGGCTGGAAAGAGCCAAGCCGGTGCTTAAAGTTCTTCCGGGCTGGAAGCAGGATATACGGGGAATAAAGAAGTATGAGGATTTGCCTCAAAACTGCCGTAACTATATAGAATTTATCGAGCGTGAGCTTGAGGTTCCGATTAAGATAGTTTCAAACGGTCCGGCGCGTCACGACATTATTATGAGATAATAAAAAATATCCTAAGCGGTTTGGCGCTTAGGATATTTTTTATTTTTACGGTGTTATGTATATTCTTGTGCCGACCGGAATGGTATTGGCGATATAATCGATGGCGTCCTTTTTGAGCCTTATGCATCCGTGTGAAATCTGAACGCCGGTTCTGCCGTCATATTCCGTGCCGTTCTGGTACAGCAGTACGGAGTGCAGCGCATAGCCGCGATAGAATACAAGGCATGGACCGACATAGTATGTGCCGTAATCCCAGCGGGTTTTGTAATTATACTCAAACGAGCCTGTAACGGTGGGCGACCACGGAGCGCCTATAGCGCACGGATACGCGCCGAGAAGCTCCCATTTGTACCGCTCGCCCTGATACAGTCTTACGGTGTATTCGCTAAGCGATACCCATACCATATAGTTGGTGCGGCTTGCGATGCCCCATTGGTTTACCGGCTCTTTCATATAGTGCTCGTCATACTTCGCGGAGTGACCGAGGTGTATAAGAATTTCCGGACCGAAGTCGGTCGTTTCGTACGGACAGCCAATCATTTCCGCAAATGAGATAAGCGAAACATACGCGGTGTCGTTTATTTCCATTGCGGGCGCCCGCGCGGTAACCTCCTGACCGAACGCCTGCGTTGAGGTTGAGCCTATATTAAATGATATGTATTCCGAACCGAGCCATGTCACGACCGCGTTATATTCCTCAAAATACTGTACGCGAAAGCCTATACATTCCGCGAGCGTGCGTATGGGCACCATTGGTTCGCCGTCTATAAACATCGGTTCAGGATTAAATTCCGGTATCTGATATTCATATGTAACGACCAAACGTTTCGGCGTTTCGGTCGGGGCTTCTGTCGGAGTCTCCGTCGGTGGCTCTGTCGGAGCCGCCGTAGGCGTTTCGGTGGGTGCTGATGTGGGCGTCGGCGTCGGCGCGTCGGTGCTCTCCGTCTCGATTGACGGTGTTTCGGCGGGAGGCAAAACCTCTATACCGGTCGGTTCGGAAGGCGACGGCGTCGCCTGCAAATCGGTATGGGCATACGCCGTTACGGTTAACATACTTAAAGCTCCCGCTAAAAATACTGATATTATTTTCTTCATGCTATTGGTCCTTTCTATTCTTCTCCGCGCAATATCGCCGCCAACTGCAGCATAAATCTTGTGCATTTGCCTGTTGAAGCCGCGCTGAACTCCACGCCGGCGTCTTTGAGCTTTTTAAGAAGCTCTTTGGGAATATCCTTTGTGTATTCTATTTCTATTTCATAATCCGTTTTGTCAAGATAGTCGTTTTTGTCAAGGCAAATTTCAATGCCATCGCTGTATATAAGGCTGTGCCGAAGCGTCGTGAGCGAGCCGAGCAGTGCCGCTTCCACGCCAAGCCCCGTCATTTTCATAACATCCTCCGCCGAAAAGCGTTCGGGAACGGAGTTGGTTGGGTACTCGTATTCCTCGCATATTTGCAGCGGGCTGCCCGCGTTTTTATGCTTTTTCACCTGTATTTTCCGCGTATTATCCTTTTCGCGTATGCGCAGGGTTATTCCGTGATTTTTCAGCTCGTTTCCCGCGTCCGTGTAATAGCTGTTCACCTGTTCCTTTACCCAATCCCAGGCAAACATTTCCTCGATTTTGAGGTATTCTTTTTTGGTTAGCATGCACTTTAATTCCGTTTCAAGCATAGTGTTATCCCTTCATATAAATTGATTTTTGCCGCTGTCGTATTCGTAGCCTATCGTTTTGCATTTTGAAATCAACGCGTGCTTATCCGCCTCCATGTCGTCGCAAAGCGCGTCCAGGGAGGGATAGAAATCGCGCAGCTTAGTGTTCAGCACGCTTACGAGCATTGCGGGATCGTTAGGTAAATTCATATCATCCACCGCCTTTCTTTATTCAGAAACAATAACGGCCTTGCTGATACCGCCGGATTCCAATTCGGAAAGCGTCGCGATGACTACCGTAATATCCAACTCACAGGTTGTGTCGGATTTGTATTCAAAGCGCATACCGTACTTGCACTCCTCGCTCATTACCCTTTCGCCGTTTATGTACACATCGACTGTATCGCCCTGAAGCTCACGGAACACAACTCGCTCGCCCTTTTTGATTTCGACCTTGGTCTTGTACATTCCGTAGCCTATCCTGCCGTTAAACAGCTCGTCATATCCGCCGCCCGCACGGACGATTACCCATGTATTCATGTCGCTGTCGCTTATTTCTCTGCTGTAATCGGGGTATTCGTCGGATAAATCAAGCGTCCGCCGCCATTTGGTTATATAGCGCTCCTTAACGGACGGTATTATATCGGGCGCGTTTTTCTGAACCCTTACGGGAATTACCACCGACGCGGCTATGCCGTTGTCTGTTTGGGCGGTTACTTTTATTTCGTTTTGTCCGCTGTCGGGCGCGACGATTGCCTGGCAGCAGCCGGCAAATAATTTGCGGCTGTCGGCAATATCGGGTTCATGCGAGTTGGGGTTGCCGTTACCGACGCCCATAACGCGTCCGCCGTCAACCGAAAAATGCACTGCGGCGTCGGCGTCAAACACGAAATGTCCGTCCCTGTCCCGCGCGGTTACATTCACGCATACCGCGTCATTTTCGTATACCTCCGGCATACCCGCCGCAATATCGAGCGCGGCAAGCTCCGAATATGTGTATACGGTATCCGACGCATTTCCGCCGACCTCGCGCACGGTGATCTCTCCCGGTTTGTACACCACATCGGTAACAGCGTAATTATCCTTATCCGGTTTTACGCGGCCTATAATCACGCCGTTTATTAATATCTCCAGCTCCGCGCAGTTAGAGAAGATATGAAGGCGCACAGTCTCGCCGCGGCTGTAGTTCCAATGCGAAACTATATGCACGAGCTTTTCCCCGCTCCAATAGGACTTGTTAAGATAGTACGCGGATTTTTTAAAACCGCACGTGTCCATTATGCCGAACTGGGTTGAAACGGACGGATACTCAAACGGAGTAGGCTCGCCTCTGTAGTCAAAGCCGGTCCATATGAAATAGCCCATGAAATACGGCCGTTCCCGTATCATTCTAAAGCCCTCGCGATACGAGTCTCCCCACGGGGCACATTTGCTGTCGAACATATCTATAACATTTTTGCTGTGGTCGGTCTTATAGCAGCCGCGCGTCATAAACGCGCTGCAATTCTCGCTGCCGGTAACGGGCAGCGCGGGGAAGGAGCTGTGAAACTCGTCGTACATATTTGTCTGGTAATTTATGCCTGTTATGTCGCATACGTCATACGCGCCGTCCGTTTGAAGCAGACCGTTATTGTTAGCGCCGACGGTAAAGCGCGTTCCGTCGTATTTTTCTACTTCCATTCTGAGGTGACGCGCAAGCTTTCTTCCGGTATATGTGCCCTGAAGCGGCTCCTCGTTATATAATGAGTACATGATTACGGACGGATGGTTCCTGTCGCGCGTTATCATATCTCTTATCTGCTTCAGTCCGTCGGTGGGAGCGGTGTTGTACTGACGGTTCTCGTCCATTACGAGAATACCGTACCTGTCGCAGGCGTCAAGAATTGACTTTGACGGATTGCCGTGAGCGCAGCGGTACGCGTTCGCGCCCATTTCCTTAAGCAGCTTTATTCTGTATTCGTTGACCCCGTCGGGGACGGCGACGCCCACGCCCGCGTGATCCTGGTGGCAGCAAACTCCGTATAGCTTTACATTTCTGCCGTTTATGAAAAAGCCGTTATCCGAATTAATCGCGATCGTGCGGAAACCGATATTTATAGTTTCGCTGTCGATGACCGCGCCGGATAGCTTTAATCTGACAACGGCGCGGTAAAGCGTGGGGGAGTCTATATCCCATAATTCGGGACTGTAGGTGAGCATGCTTAGCTCGCACTGTTTTACATCGCCGCAGAACACGTTAAATTCGCCGCTCGCGCTGCCCACGACATTATCCCCGCCGTCCAATATTTTTACGGAGATTTCAAATTCCTCGTCCGATGTATTGATGTTTTCGACCGTAATATGCGAAAACACCCGCCATGTCGAAGCGTCAAGCTTTACCGGTTCCAAAAATATACCGTTGTGCTCAAAATGGAGCTTGTTCTTTTTATAAAGATTTACGTGTCTGTATATTCCGGCGCCCTCGTACCACCAGCCCTCGACAAGGTCGGCGTCTACGCTTACGGTAAGCTCGTTTATATCCTCGCCGTAGAGAGCCATGTCCGTCGCGTCGCAGACGAAGGAGTTATAGCTGCTGTAGTTTCTGCCTATAACCGAGCCGTTGAAGTAAACGACACATTCGCCGGTCACGCCCTCAAATTCTATAAGTATTTGCCTGTTCCTATCCGCCGCGTCAAGCTTGAAACGCTTTGAATACCACGCCCTGCCGCGCTTTTTATAGCCCGACGCGGGACCGTATTTTTTATCAAACCCGTTTGCGAGCGCGTAGTCATGCGGCAGGTCAACATCCTCCCAGCCGCTTTTATCATAGTCCGGACTTGCCGCGCCCGGCGCACCGCCCGCCTTTGACGCCATATACGCCGCCGCGTGGGTGTTCGCGGGTGGGACGGGGATTTCTCCGTTATGGAATTTCCATTCCTTGTCTAAGCTGTATTTCATATATTACATTCTCCTATTGCCTGTACATTTTTATGCTTCTTCCCGGTAACAATGCGGATTTCCAGAATTCCGGAGCCAGCAGCATCAGCATGGGATATATTTCGAGTCTGCCCGCGAGCATATCAAATATCATAACGTATTTTGAAAAGTGCGAGAAGGACGCGAAGCTCTCCGACGGTCCGGCGCTTCCGAGGCCGGGGCCTATGTTGTTTATTGTGGCTGCCACAGCCGTAAATGTGCTGACAAAATCAAAGTTGTCGAACGCCACAAGGATAACCGACGCCACGAACACGAATATACACGAATATATACGCCATAATGAAAACATTTGTTGAGCGTATCGTTTCATGCGCGATCGTTTTCCCGTCGTTTTTTATAAGAACAACTCTTTTGGGATGGAAAAAGAGCGTTAGCTGCTTCCTGACCGTTTTGAAAAGAATTGACACGCGCGATACCTTTATACCTCCGCCCGTGCTTCCCGCGCACGCGCCGATAAACATGAGCGCGACAAGCACCACGTTAGCTATCATGGGCCAGTTCGGGAAATCGTAGTCGGTCGTAGTGAAGCCGGTGGTCGTTATGATGGACGACACCTGAAAGAACACGTGTCTGAGCTTATCCGAAAAAGGCATATCGCTAAGCATACCGCGCCCGATTATAGAAACGGTGATAAGCGCGGTCGCGCCCATTATAATTATAAGATAAGTACGTACCTCATGCAGCGAAAGCGCCTGACGGAAACGCCGCGCGATAATCAGGAAATAAAAGCTGAAATTCACTCCGAACATCAGCATAAACACTCCGACGACCCATTGTATATACGGCGAATAGCCCGCCATGCTGTCGGATTTTATCGCAAAGCCGCCGGTTCCTGCCGTGCCGACCGCCGTTGTTATCGCGTCGAACGCGGGCATTTTGCCTGCCATGAGAAATACGATTTCAAGCACGGTAAGCCCGAAGTATATGGCGTAGAGCGCGAACGCGGTCTGACGCACCTTCGGCAGGAGCTTATCCACGGACGGACCGGGACTTTCTGCCTTCATAATATTCATATGCGAGCCGCCCGTCATGGGTATGAGCGCGAGCAGAAAAACGAGCACGCCCATGCCTCCTATCCAGTGTGTAAAGCTGCGCCAGAAAAGCGAGGCGTGCGACAACGACTCAACATCGTTTAGAATACTCGCGCCCGTTGTGGTAAAGCCCGAAACGGTTTCAAATATCGCGTCGGTAAACGAGGGTATCTCGCCGTTAAACACAAACGGCAGACATCCGAAAAAGCTCATAACGAGCCATGAAAGCGCGGTTACGGCAAAACCTTCACGCGCAAAAAAGGTCATGTTTTCGGGTTTGCGCCTAACTATAAGTATGCCTATGGCTATGGATACGAGAGCCACTATAAGAAACGATGTTCCGGTGCTCTCGCCGTATATGAGGGATACAATGAACGGAAGCAGCATGAACGCGCCGTCAATATTGAGTATCCAGCCGAGTATATATAATACCGCTCTGAAATTCAAGATGAATACTTCCTTTCTTTCTTATCCTAATATGTCGCGTATATTGTCAAATCCCGAATGTGTCGTCACAATAATAACCGTATCGCCGGGCGCTATGACGTCCGTGCCGCCGGGAATAAACGCGTTCCCGTTTCGTATAACGGAGGCTATGAGCAGATTATCTTTCAGCTTCAAATCCTTTAGCGGGACATTCGTATATTCGGCTTCGGTTTCTATTTTAAATTCTATCGCCTCAGCTCTGTCGTCAAAAAGACGGTATACCGTCTCTATATTGCTGCCGATGGAGTTTCGCTTTGCCCGCACATATGTGCGTATAAGCTCGGCGGTCATAAATCTCGGATACACCACGCTGCCCAGGTCAAGCTCGTTTATGAGCTTGGAGAAATTTATATGGTTGACCTTGGTAATCGCCTTTATGCCCGGAGCGACGCGCATCGCGTAAAGGGACAGGATTATGTTTTCCTCATCAAGCCCCGTAAGCGGTATTACCGCGTCCGTGCCGGATAAATTTTCCTGTTGCAGAAGGGATTCGTCCGCCCCGTCGCCGTTTACGATTACCACGCTCGATGGCAAAAGCTCGTGAAGCTCGTTGCAGCGGGCTATGTCGGATTCGATAATCTTTACCGATATTCCCGACTGTATGAGATATTTCGCAAGATAAAAGGACGTTTTTCCGCCGCCTATTATCATGGCGGAGTTTATACGGTGGCCGCCCAGACCTATCTTTCGGAAAAATCTGTCCGCCTCCTTCGGAGCGCCGATAATTGACGCTACATCGCCCTCTCGCAGCCTGAACCGTCCGTTGGGGATTATAAGCTCATCGCCGCGCTCGACGGCGCAGAACAGCACCTTGAACCCGTCCTTGTTCTGGAAATCCATGAGCGACATTTTGCAGAGAATACAGTCACCGGGGATTTTAAATTTAATCATGTCAACGGAGCCTTTTGCAAACGCGTTTACCGATATTGCGGAGGGGAAGTGCAGTATGCGGTTTATTTCACGCGCGGCCTCGAATTCGGGGTTTATAATCATGGATATGTCAAGCTTATCGCGCAGATACAAAAGCTCGCCCTCATAATCGGGCGTTCTTACGCGAGCTATCGCGGAGCAGTTGCCGACCTTTTTCGCGAGCGTGCAGCAAAGCAGATTAAGCTCGTCAGAATCCGTAACGGCAATAATCAAATCGGCCGATTCTATACCCGCGTCCATAAGCGTGCTGTAGCTTGACCCGTTGCCCACAATACCCATAATATCATAGGTGGTTGAAAGTCTGCTTACCAGCTCTCCGTTTTTGTCGATTATTGTGACATTGTTACCCTCCGCGGTCAGCTTATCCGCAAGGGTGGAGCCAACCTTGCCTGCCCCGACTATAATTATATTCAGCGCCTTTTCACGGGACATTCTGAACTTATCAAATACTGACATCCCAATACCCTCCTCATCATATCCCTATTGTAACATAACACATCCGAAAATTCAATATGTTTTTTGAAAAATACATACGTGCCGCGCATTTGAAATACAGTACTCCGTTTCGGTAAACTGCCCGACAGATAAAGCCCTTCGGGTTTTTGTCCCGTACAAAAACCATGTTGACGGAACGGGAAAATTATGTTAAAATAATATTACGATAATATCAAAATGGAGTGAAGATAATGGAAATAAGTATAAAACGCGACGGACTTACGCTTCGCGGTGAACTGCTAAAGCCGGACGACGTGGAGAAGTGTCCGGTCGCGATTATATTTCACGGTATAATGTCAAGCTGCGGCAGGGACAAAGACAGTATGTTTTACCGCATAGCGCATGAGCTGCTCGCGCATAAAATCGCGTCGGTAAGATTTGACTTTAACGGCCACGGGCAAAGCGACGGAGGATTCGAGGATATGAGCGTGCTAAGCGAGCTTCTTGACGCGTCAAAGATAATAGACTACGTCAGAAATCAGCCGTTTACCGAGGACATTTATATAATAGGCCACAGCCAGGGCGGACTGGTGGGGAGCATGAGCGCGGGGTATTACCGCGAGTATGTCTCAAAGCTTGTAATGCTTGCTCCGGCGGCGACGATCAAGGACGACGCGCAGATGGGTTCATGCTTCGGTTCAAGGTATGACACGTATTATACGCCCGAACACAAGATGTTAAGAGATTTGGAAAATAATAAATACCTTCTCGGCAATTTCTATATGCGCTCTGCCCGGACTCTGCCCGTATACGAGACTGCGCGGATGTTCGAAGGAGCGACGCTTATAATCCACGGCACGGCGGACCCGGCTGTGGGAATGATAGGCTCTGAGCGGTATAAGCGCTGCATGGACAATGTAACTCTCGAACGCATAAAGGGCGAGGGGCACGGGTTTGAAAATTCGCTTGATTACGTAGTTGGCCGCGTGACAGATTTCTGCGTAACGGGGCGATGAACCGTTTCGTCAAAAAATATCCAAAAAAATCAAATTATCACTTGAAAAATTTGTTCAAATGTGGTAAAATGAATTAGTATAGGTTTCGGGCAACAATAGCTTACGACTACTGCAAATGAGGAAATAAAACCGACCGGACACGGTTTATATGTGTTATAATAGAATTATAGCAGGATACAAATCAATGTCAGAACAATGAGGCGGATATTTTATGGGAAACACAACATTTTTCAAAAAAATCAAATATGACGCGAAGGGTATAACGTGGAGGGAAATTTTCTCAGAGAGCTTTAAAAAACATAGCAGAGACGAACTGGAGCATGCTCTTAGCGCGGGTACCGTACATAACCGCGCTACGGAACATGATATGCTTTCAAAATGGAGCAAGCCGTGGATATGGTTTCCGGCAATGATCATAGGCCTTGTTCTTGTGGCGGTCGTCATTGTTTCGTATTTCGTCACCAAGGATTTTTTTCAGACCGTGGCGATGCAGATGATGGTATGCGCAATTCCGGCGTTTGTTGTTCCTTTGGTGCTTATGATTTTTATGTGGGAGCTTAACATACCCAAGAATATATCAATATTTGAATGCTTTTTCTTCTGGATTTTCGGCGGAGTGGTATCGCTTACGCTGGTAGGCTTTTTTGATCTTATCGGCCAGCATATGCCCGAATTTTTGCAGCCGCCGTTTAATGAGGAGCCGTCAAAGCTTATTGCCGCGATTATCATTCTTGCCTACATTAAGCGGACAAGAAAAATTTACGGTATAACAGGGCTTGTGGTCGGCGCATGTGTGGGCGCGGGGTTTGCGGCGTTTGAGTCGATGCAGTACGCGTTCTCCATCTATCTCAACGGCGGCTCCGCCGGAGATGTGATGAATACGCTGTTTATAAGAGTATTCACGGCGTTTGGAGGCCATGTTGTATTCTGTTCATTGTATACGGCGGGGCTCGCGTACAGTATGAAGAATTCCAAATTCAGCTTTGATGCGTTTTTCAGCCCGATGTTTCTCGGAGCCTTTTGTGTAAGCTTTATACTGCATATGATATGGGATTTGCAAGGCGACTTTTGCATGTTCATCGTTAAGCAGCTTTACGCGAACAGCGTTGATATAAATTCGGCATCGGCTGCGTTAAGGGTGCTTATGTACATAAGTATGGCTGTTCTTATAGCCCTGTTTTGGATAATTATGCTTATAATGGTTAATAAGTGTCTTAAACAGGTGGTGGCGGTGGGGCGCTACAGCCATGATGAATATTTGCGCGAGCATATGAGATATGCGCGGGAAGGCGGCAACGGCTCCAAACCCGCGGCAATTAGCGCGGGAACGCTTATGATATTGGCGTTAAACGGGCCTTTAAAGGGCTCGGCATGGAAAACATCCGGAGGGCGGCTTACAATAGGTAGGTCGAGTTCAAGCATGGTAAGGCTTCCGCAGAACATGAGCGGAATAAGCCGCAGCCATTGCGTTATAACAGGCAATCGCGGGGGTTGGATGATCCACGATTTAAACTCATCCTACGGCACATTTGTAAACGGACACAGGGTTGCGTCGGGCACGGCTTACAGAATAAATAACGGCGATATTATACAGCTTGCGGGCGCAAAGAATTCGTTCAGGGTTATAATTGCCGCTATTTAGCTATGAAGCGATAACTGTGCGTTATTATGCCGTTTGTTTGCGAAATTGCAAAGCCGGACGCGCAGTATTCCTTAATATATCGGGATAGGTGAAATGTACCCGACAATCAGATAAATCGCAAGGCTTTATTCACGGACGGCAATTAAAGTTGTAAGGAGGATGTGTATATGAAATCCATTAAAAGATTTTTGGCGGGCGCGGCGGTGGCGCTCGCGGCGGTTACTGTGCCGCTTTCGGCGTTTGCCAAATCGGATTATGCGGCAATTATTACCGCCATTGATTCCACGGGCGGAGCGGTGTTTCAGGAACCGGTGGCGATAACGCCCGCAGGCGAGGGCAAGTTCAATATTATCTCGAACTATAAGCCGACCGGAGACGAGGCGGATGTAACGTTTGAAGACGTCTACGATCAGTATAAACCGGTTAAAGAGGGGGAAGGATACGTAGTCACGATCAACGAGCAGGATCCGGCGTCAAAGCTGGAAACAATAAAACCGGAGCCTAAAATGGCGGTTGTTATAAACTATGTAACCTATGACAGCCGTCCGGCGGAGTTTCAGACGACAATATCCGACACACAATCGGCTAACGGTGAAATAAATGTTACACTTGAAAAACTGCCGGACGATATGTATACGGAAAGCGGTTATGCATCGGTAATGACACAGGGAAACCGACTTGCCGCCATACTTAACGTTAAGGACGGAACGGCATATGCCGACTGGTCCTCCGGTATTTGGAATGTGTTTGATAAGTATAAATGGTTCATCATAGGCGGAGGCGCGGTTCTGGTTGCTTTGATAGCAATGCTTATAGTTATTCTGTCAAAGAATAAGAGCGGGCAGATACCCTCAGCACCGGGAGGACAGTATATAGACGGCGCCGGATTTGACGGATTTGGCAACAATCTCGAAGGCGGATTTGATACTGGCTATAACGGCGATGATTACGCGGAGAATTTTAACGGCAATAACGTTGATGTTGATTTTGCGACAACGAACGGCGGAGGAATGCAGGCTGATTTGTCTTCAGACAATGTACCGCCGAATATTTCGGGCGCTATAAGCGTAAAGGGCTTTGGCGGAAGGATGGACGGCAGAATATATAATTTTGACGGATATGAAATGAGCTTCGGGCGTTCAAGAAGCAATACGGTCATATATCCGGAGGACACAAAGGGAGTAAGCCGTCATCATTGCAGACTCTTTATGAATAACGGACAACTCATGCTTGTTGACGATGGCTCAACCTACGGCACCTTTGTTAAGGGTAAGGGCAGGCTTACTCCGAACGTGCCTGTACCGATAACGCGCGGCGAGGCGTTCTATATAGGCGACAAGCGAAACAAGTTTGTTGTCGGATAGAGGGATGGTTATTATGGGAAGAACTAAAAGAATTTCGGCGGCGTTTGCCGCGGCGTTTGTAATAACGGTTGCCGCGGCGCCATGCTGCGGCCGCGCATCCGGTCAGTTTGAACACATAGGAAAACTCAAGTGGATAAGCGGGTCGGGAGAAAAATACATATCACCCGCTGTGGCTTTGCAGCTCGACGACGGCGCCGTAACGATTATAACAAACCATTCGTATACCGACGGGGAGCGGGAATTTGGATATGAGATAAACAAATCCACATACTCGGTAACATACGATGCGCAAAATCAGACATATCATGCTGAAATGAATGTTGACGAAAAGGCGGTGCTTTCAACAGCCACGCCGGAAAGGGACGGCAATTACAGCTTGTGTTGTTTATACGATGTCCCGGAGGGCTTTGACTATCACGAGCTTTCGGTGTCCGTTGACGCCGTAGATACAAGCGAGGACGGCACGGTTGTTTTCAGCTACAAGCTTAACGACGAGGTCAACGGTGAGATGCGTTATCCGGCGGCGGTTATAAATAAAGAGGGAGAATGTGTCGGTATTCAATACAATTCAACCGTAAGCTGTGTCGCGCCGTGGGCGGATGCCGCTGCGGTGGAAGCGAATAAGCCTTCAAACCGATTGGAGACAATCAAGGGGTTTCTGAAAAATATTCCCCTGCTGCCGGCAATTGTGGCCGCGGTTATATTATTACTCGGAGCGGTAACGTCCGTTATAATACTTATAAAGGGCAGAAAGAAAAATAAACACGTCAGAGCGGAATTACCCGGCACAGACGGCGCGCGGCCCGCAAAGCGCCGTAGAAAACCGGCTTCAGGAAAGGACGCGGCAGGCGCGGGTTTGGTAAACAGTGAAAATCAATCGCATACTTCAGTACCCAACAAAGAGTCGAGCGTAGAGCGCGCGCCGCAAACAGATGTGATCCCGACGGGGATACATATTTTATGCGAAGAAGGTCCGATGGCGGGAACCCGATACACCTTTAACGGCGATGATATAACATTCGGCACATCTCCGACAGCTACCGTGGCATTTGAGCCGGAGACACCGGGAGTCGCGCCAATTCATTGTAAAATTACGATGAAAAACGGCTGTATTGCGATTGAAGATATGGATTCGGAAGATGGCACATTTATTGATGACGGTACCCGTCTTATGCAAAACGAATTCATAGCGGTAAGAAGCGGCATGGTATTTCGGTTTGGAACAGACCGATACAAATTTAAAATAAATTAAAAATTTCAGGAGGAAAAAATTATGAACTTAAAAATGTGTAATCGTGGACATTACTATGATGCGGACGTGTACGGCTCATGCCCGCAGTGTGCAAATGACGATACTTACGGAACTACGAGCGGGGCTACGGCGCCTATGGCGGGCGGCGGTTACGGCATGCAGCAGAATGGCTATGCGGGCACGGACGCATACGGCGAGACGGAGCCTCTAACCGACGATAGATTTGTCGATATGGGAACAACAGGGAATACATTTAACCAGATGTATAACGGAGGCGTTAACCAGGGCGGCTTCGGAGGATATGCGGACAGCTCTCAGACAATAGGCGAAACGCAGCCGGTAACACACGGCTTCGAGCCGTCAGGCGGACCTACAGAGGGTACTAACCTTTTCAATAACAGCGTTGTTGAAGATATACAGCCCACACAGCCGATTTTTGTAAACGGCGTATCGGGTTTTGAGCCGGTTACGGGCTGGCTTGTGTGCATAGACGGTCCCGAACGCGGCAAAGATTATCACATACGTCCGGGCTACAATACAATAGGCAGGGCTGAAACAAATACAATATGTATTCGCGGCGACAATGCCATTTCAAGAGAAAAGGCGGCGACAATAGGCTATGATGATATGGATAAGAGCTTTTTCTTCGGTCCGTCAGACAGCCATAATATAGTTCGCGTAAATAACAAGGGAGTTATAGGTCAGACATACATAAAGGCTTATGATGTGCTGACAATAGGCTCATCAAAATTCCTGTTCATCCCGCTTTGCGGTGAGCACTTTGACTGGAATACAGACGGGGAAAAATAAGTTATGAATAATTCGATAAAGGAAAGAGTTAAAAAAGCAGCGGCGTTTATTTGCGCCGCCGCTGCCGCGTTTACTTTTTGCGCTGTCTCGCTTTGCGGCTGCGCGGCGGACGGAAAGACGGAGCCGAAGCAGACCGCGGATACGGCTGCGCCCGCGGCAACCGAAATGCCCACTTCCGAAGGCATGTCCGATGACGACGGAGGAAATACTAAAATAAATAACGGCGACGAAGGCGTCGGTGATAAGCCGGAAATGGAAAAGGCGCCGTCTCAGGACCAGCCAAAACATTCAGACCCGCCTGTAACAGGTATTCCGAACTATGTTAAATACGGTGTAATTCCGGGCAGCGCGGGACTCGTCCTTGTCGGCGCCGTCGTGGCAGCTATAATACTAATAAAGAGGAAAAAGAATAAAAAGAACGCAAACACGAAATTTACAACAGAGGAAAACACGGCATACCCGAAAAGTGTGAACCGCATGTATCCTCAGTCGCAGATGCAGGCGCAGACGTTTAACGGTACCACCGCTGTGGGAAGACTGCATAATATAGGCAGACGTCCGAGCCAGCAGGACAGCATGGGCATTGTAAATCTTCCGTGCGGAACGCTTGCGGTTGTGGCAGATGGCATGGGCGGACTTTCTGACGGGGATAAGGTCAGTCAGAAGATTGTAATGACAATGCTTAAGCTTTCGGAAAATATAAAGAAAATGACGGCGGATAACATATTGTTTAAGGCTGTGGCAATAGCCAACAAAGAGGTCAACGCCATGTTAGGCAACAGCGGCAGAATGTCGAGCGGTTCAACTCTTGTTTCCGTGCTTGTAAGTCAGGGCTATCTTCATTGGGTATCCGTGGGCGACAGCAGAATTTATTTATACAGAAACGGTTGTATGCTACAGCTCAATCGCGAGCACGCATATGAGTCCAACCTCATTGTCGAAGCGGTAAACGGCAAGATTTCATTTGACGAAATCAAAACCAACTCAAAACGGCATGGCCTTACAAGCTTTATTGGCATGGGAGTTTTGGAGTATGTTGACGGAAGCATTAATCCGATAAAGCTTGCGAAGGGCGATAAGCTTATACTAATGAGCGACGGTATATATAACACCCTGCCGGAAACGGAAATGACAGATATTCTGACTCATACGCAAAATGCCGAGGCTGCCGCAGCGGAGTTCGAAAGGCGTATAGTCGGCTATGCAAAACCCAAACAGGATAATTTTACGGCTATTATACTTGATATATGATAACGGGAGTGAATGCAAATGAAACCTAACGGCTTATGCATGAACTGTATGAAGGGTACTGTTAAAAACGGCGTATGCGGCGTATGCGGCAAGCCACAGTATACCGAAACAAGCAGAAACGCTAATGCTTTGCCCGTGAACTATGTGCTGCACAACCGTTATCATATAGGCCGTGTTCTGGGAGTGGGCGGATTTGGAATAACATATATGGCATGGGACAACAAGCTTGAACACAGAGTTGCCTTAAAAGAGCTGTATCCCGCAAGCGATGTGATGCGCGATCAGAATGGCGTGTCCATTCGGGTTTTGCGCGGGCAGGAGGATTATTTTAATCATGTTCGCAAGCGGTTTCTCGACGAGGCGAAAATGATACATAAATTTATAAATAATGATGAGATTATAAA
>CANRAG010000019.1 GCA_947628515.1 uncultured Clostridia bacterium
GCGAGGTCGTAAGCGCGCCGAACGAGCGTGTTCGTGAAATAATAAAGGCCGCCGCGAAGGAGGCGGGCGCAAGGCTTACGGTATGCGACAGAGCGCTCAGGAAGCCGGGAAGCTTTATCTATAAGACCTGGGGGTATCATCTTGCCCTGAAGGGAACGTATCAGGCGGAAAACGCGTCCGTCGCGCTCGAAACGGTACTGGCGCTTAAAAGACGCGGCTGGGACATTACGGACACGGCAATATCCGACGGATTTGGGGGCGTGCGCTGGAAGGCGAGGTATGAGTTTTTATCCGATAATATCGTGGTGGACGGAGGACATAATATAGACGGCGTCACGGCGTTGGCGGAAACTTTGGCAGAAGAAACCCGTCCGGTTGTCATGGTGATTGCAATGATGAGGGATAAAGCATATAAGGAATGTGCGGAGGTTCTCGCGGGCGCGGCGGAGTTTGTGGTGGCGTCAGAGGTGCCGACGCCGCGCTCGCTTACAGCGGAGGAGATAGCGAAGGCTGTAAGAAGCGCGGGGAAGGAATGTATAGCCGAGCCGGATATTGAAAAGGCCATAGACCTTGCGGCGGCGAGGGCGGGCAAAAAAGGTTTGGTGTGCATATGCGGCTCTCTCTACCTTGCGGGAGAGGCCGAAAAAATACTTAAAGAGAAGGGTATTTTGAAGTTGGGATAAGGGCGTCATCCCGAAAAACGGTAGCCTACGCCCCATACGGTGTCTATAAACTTTTCTCCGCTTACGGCAAGCTTATCCCTTACGCGCTGTATATGAACCGCGACGGTGGATATGTCGCCGATTGCGTCCATGCCCCATATGCGGTCAAATATCTGCTCCCTGGACAGAGCGCGGTTCGGATGCGAAGCGAGGTAGTAGAGCAGGTCAAATTCCTTTGCGGTAAGCGAAATCGTTTGTCCGTTTATATCCGCTGTGCGGGCGTCGGGGTTTATGGAGAGCGAGCGTATTTTTAATATGCTCGACGGCGGCGTTGTCAGCGCGTCGTATCTTGAAAGGTGCGCCTTAACCCTTGCCACAAGCTCATTGGGACTGAACGGCTTTGTCATATAATCATCCGCGCCGAGCCCCAGTCCGCGTATTTTATCAATATCATCGCCGCGCGCGGAGAGAAAGATTATCGGCGCGCGCTTCTTTTCGCGTATTCGCCGCGCAATCTCAAACCCGTCCATGCCGGGCAGCATGACGTCTATTATAAACAGGGAATAGTCCTCGTTCAGCGCGCGGTCAAGCCCCGTGGTGCCCCATGTGTCTATGTCACAGTCGAAGCCGTTCGCGTCAAGATAGTCGCGTTCCAGCTCCGCTATTTCCCTGTCGTCCTCGATAATAAGTATTTTCTTCATTGCCGTAAACTCCTTTGATACAAGCTGCGCGACCGGCGCTATTTTCCATCCGCTGTCGGCAGGCTGATTGTCGCGGTTGTGCCTTTGTTTATGCCGTCGCTTCTTAGCCACAGCCGACCGTTGTGCGCTTCGGTAATCTGTCTCGCGATACCGAGCCCCAGTCCGTTTCCGTTTATTTGCGCCGCCCGCGAGTCATCGGCGCGGTAGAATGTGTCGAATACCCGCGAAAGCTCGTTTGGCGCGATACCTATTCCGTCGTCGCGCACGGTTATATATGCCGTATTTTCCTCGACAAAACATTTTACGGCTATCAGCTTGCTTCCGCTCCTGCGATATTTCAGCGCGTTGTCGAATATATTTGTAAGAACCCTGCGCATTTTTTCTCCGTCTATGCATACCGTGACCGGAGTGTCGGCTATGTCTGTTTCAAGCTCCAGCCCGCCGCGTTCAAAGTCTATGCGGTAACTGTCGATAACGTCAAGCAACAGGTCGCGCAAATCTCCGCGCTCTGTATTAAACTTAAGCTCCGCGTCCTCCATGCCGGCAAAGGTTGAAAGATTGCTTACGAGCCTGTCTATTGTTTCCGCCTTTGATTTTATGGTCGCAAGGTAGCGCGACAGCTTTTCGGGCGTGTCGGCTATGCCGTCGTTTATTCCGTCTATATACCCCTTTATAGAGGTTACGGGCGTTTTTAAATCGTGTGAAATATTCGATATGAGCATTCGCTGCTCATGCTTAAGCCGCTCTTCACGCTCCACAGACCTTATAAGCTCGCGCCGCATGGCGTCAAAGCCCTCGCATAAATCGTCAAGCTCGTCATAATCGCTGCCCATGACCTCGAAGCGAAGCTCGCCCTTGCGTATGTTATCGACATTTTCACGCAGCTCTAATATGGGCTTTTCAAGGCTTTGCACGAGCCTGCGCGTTAGTATTGTGCTCGTAACGGCGCATACGGAGACGCATATCGCGCCGTATACTATTAAATATGTGACGGCGGTGGGGTGGCTTATGAAAAACGCGCCCACTGCCTGCGTAAGTATTACGGGGTTTAACAGAGCCGTCCGGTTTATGTGCATTTCCTCAACCGGAAACTTCATAACGAAAATAATGAGAAATAACACCGAAACAACGCCTATTATGGCAATAGGCGCTGTGAGCATTATGAAGTTATACGATTCAAATTTCTGACGTAGTTTCATGGCATTACCGTTACATCGTTAAAATCATATATTCTTCCTGTCAAATATTATATACGATAATGAGTATAAAATCAAGATGCTTCCGGCTAAAATTCCGATTTTACTGAGCAGTATATTAAACGGCAGCGTTTTGCCGAGCAGCATGATGTGCAGCTTCGCGCCCGCCGTAAACAGAAAGCTCTGCGTGCCCGAAACATACAGCCCTATATACTTCATGGCAGCGTACACCGCAAGCGAGAGCAGTGTTGCCGCCGTCGGGCCGTTAAGACATACATTCACCAATATTCCCAAAAAAGCTATGCCGATAAGCGGTATTATATCTATAACATAGGCGGCGAACGCGTATCCCGCGTTTGCAAATGTGCCGCCGGATACTAAGTGTATGACGGTGTTAGCGATATACATCACTAAAAGCGACGCCGCGCCGAGGATGACTATGGCTGCCGCCTTTGCGCTTAAAACCTTGAAGCGGTCGAGCGGCTGAATAAGACAAGCCTTCATCGTGTCGTTGCTGTACTCATTGCAAAACAGCTCGCTTGCTGCGATAAGTATGATAATCGGAACGAGTATCTCCACCGCGAACGGGAGCATTTCAAGCGGGAGGTTCGTTTTAACCGACACGGCGCCCTGCGAAAGCCGCGTTATCAGCGCCGCGCCGCCGCAGCGGATAACACTCACAAGTATGCCTATAACGGTAAGTATAGCGTATTTCTTTCTGCATACGAGCTTTAAAAGCTCCTTTTGCATTGCAAATGTAAAGCTCTTCATATTCCGCCCCTTCTTTCGCGTATTTTTTCAAGGAAATAATCCTCCATCGAAGGATGTGTGCCCTTAATATGCTCCGTTGAGTCGAGCGATATGATCTCACCGTCGCATATGACGGCAACGGAGGTGCAAAGCCGTTCGATTTCAGACGCGATATGACTTGACACAATAAAGGTTGTGCCGAGCGCTCGGTTCATCTCCTTGATATATTCGCGTATTTCTACCACGCCTTCGATATCGAGACCGTTAACCGGCTCGTCGAGTATGACGGTTTCGGGCTTACCTATGAGCGCTGCGGCAAGCCCCAGTCTCTGCTTCATGCCGAGCGAAAATCTGCCGGCCTTATCGTTTTTGTATTCGCGAAGATGCACGATATCGAGCATGCGGTCAATATCCGCTAAATCCTCGCGGCTGCGCGCCATAAGCTTCATGTTCTGATAAGCCGTCATGTTTTTATAGATGGCGGGCGACTCTATGAGCGCTCCGGTGCGTGACATTATATTCTCAAAATCCTTATGCAGCGGGCTGCCGTTAATGATTATTTCGCCGCTGTCGGCGGGTATGAGAGACAGCAGCGCCTTCATTATGGTGGTCTTGCCCGAACCGTTGGGGCCTAAAAGCCCCAGAATTTCACCGTCCGGGATTTCAAGCGATATATTGCGTATGCCCCGCTTGTTTTTATATAGCTTTGTTAAATGCTTAAGCTGTATCATGATTTCACTTCTTTCAATATTTGAGTACGTACATCTTGCCTATCGCAAGCAGCTCCCGAAGGTATGAGGGGAGTATATTGTACCATTCGGTATCAGAGCCTATATGCGCGGCGTTTATGCCCTGCATCCTTGCCAGCGACTCCGCGCGGTATATATGAAAATCGGTTGTTATTATCGCGACGCTTTTTGTTTTCAGCTCGCCGCCCGCAAGCTCGTTTGAAAATCTGTAGTTTTCCGTAGTGGAGGTTGACCTGTCCTCGCGTATAATGCGGCTGCCGTCAACCCCGCGTTTCGTAAGATAGATATACATCGCCTCCGCCTCGGATATGTCCTCGTCCAAGCCCTTGCCGCCGGATACAATTATTTTGCAGTCCTTGTTTTTGTCGATATATTCTAACGCGGTATCGAGTCTTGAACGGAGCATGAGCGATGGCGTATCCCCGCGCACGCCGCAGCCGAGAACCACAAGATAGTCCTCGTTATAGTCCGCCGTGTCGTTGTTGCCGTACCAAAACAGCGCGGCGCAAGCCAGGATGGCGGCGGCGCAGATAAATATGACCGCCGCCGCAGCCGCCCTGCCGGCCTTGCGCTTGAGGATGGCGGCGGTTTTTAACGGGAATATCGCGGGCAGCATAATAGCGGTACCGAGAAGAAGCGTCATCCATATCCCCGCGGTCATATTTGAAACAAGCATTACCCATATTCCGTTTAAAATTATCGCCGCGCCCAAAAGGAGCGCAAGCATCCTGATTATTATTTTCTTCATATATAAATTCCCGTAAGCTCTTTTGTGTTTGGTTTTATTCCATGGCTACGATTTTCGCGCCCTGCTCCTCAAGGGTTTGTATGGCAGTGCTTCCCACCTTTGAGATTTCGTAGTCAATAGTCGAGGCCATTTCATGACCGTTGCCCTTGAATACAGCCGTCATAGTGCCCGCGCGGAAGGTGCCGTCCTTATTCACGTCGTAATTGAATTCAACGCTATCGAGCACGGGGTCGCTGCCCATAAGCAGGAAATAGTAGTCGCTGTCGTCGGGCGTCAGCTCATCCGCATTGCCGCTGTAGTTGTTCTCCATTGAAAACAGCATGCTTATTCCAGCGTTTATAAGCTCCGGCACCTGCACACTGTCAAGCGTTACGGAATATGATGTGTAATCCTCGTTTTCGCCCGTGCATACAAAGTTGTTGCGCAAGTCTCCCACAACCGTATCGGCGGCAATCTCCATGAAATTAAGCATCTTATCCACCATCGGTCTGTCCTCATCCTCTATACCCCACAGGTTGGGGCGTAAATATGCGTGTTTATATTTATTGTATTTCTCGCCGTCAACGAAATTGTAATAGTACTGGTATCCGTTGTAGCAATAGCTGTCGAAGACGTATTTTTCGACGCCCGCGCTTGTACTTGTTTCCATTCTGTGTTCTATGCCGTTATCGACATCTATCTCGGTAAGAATATCGCACCCCATAACCTCCGTGCCGTCCACGTTAATCGCGGCGGTAACGTTTGTTGTGCAGTTCGTGTAATCCGCGGTAGCGAGAATGGATTTTTTAAGCTCGTCATAGCCGTTTGCGGACTGATATCCGGCGACGGCTGCCGTGGTGAGCATACACGCTCCGACTGCGGCGCTTATGGCCGCTATGGTTTTCTTGTTTTTCATAATTATTACTCCTTTCACAAATTAGTATTGCAACCGGTTACAGATACATAATAGCTCCTTATGATAAAAATTATATAATAAAAGTTTAAACTTTTCATAAACTAATATAAATTTTCTCTAAAAAACGGAAAAATTAAAAAAAGCTCTTGACATTGCCCCCTCCATGTGTTACACTGTTATGGAAAGAAAAAGGTTCTTTTTTTTTGCTATGTTTTTTTTCGGAAGAAAGAGCCCTGTTAAACGAATGGAGGTAAGAAAAAATGAGAGTTAAGATTACTTTGGCTTGTCAGGAATGTAAGCAGAGAAATTATAACACTATGAAGAACAAGAAGAACGATCCGGACAGACTTGAAATGAGCAAGTATTGCAGATTTTGCAGAAAGCATACTACACATAAGGAAACAAAGTAAATTAAGGACGAGCTTATAATAAAAAGATAAGGAGTTAGTGGTATGGCTGGAGAGAATGTAAAGGCTAAGAAGAAGCCCTTCTTCGCAAGGATGAAGAAGTATTTCAAGGATACAAAGTCGGAACTGAAAAAGGTAACATGGCCGTCAAAGACACAGTTGAAGCAGAATACAGCTGTTATTATTGCGTTTATAATTTTAATAGGAATTTTCCTCTTTGTGTTTGACGTGGGATTTTCAAAGCTTGCAAGCTTACTGCCGTCAAGGATACTGTAATTTAAAAGTACAGGTTTGTCGAAAGGAGCGGTAGTTATGGCAGACGAGGCTAAGTGGTATGTGGCCCATACGTATTCGGGCTATGAGAATAAGGTAGCCGAAAGCATTGAAAAAACTGTTGAAAACCGCGGCTTGCATGATCTCATAATGGACGTTAAGGTTCCGGTCGAGGAGGTTATAGAAAAGCGCGGCGACAAGGAAAAGGTTGTACAGAGAAAGATTTTTCCGGGCTATGTCGTGGTCAAGATGATAATGACCGATGAGAGCTGGTACGTTGTCCGTAACACGCGCGGCGTCACGGGCTTTGTGGGTCCGGGTTCAAAGCCGGTTCCGTTAACGGAGTCGGAGGTCGCCATGATGGGCGTTGAGGAAATACGCCGTGCCGATATAAATCTCAAGGCCGGCGATTTGGTTGAGATTAAGTCAGGCCCGATGGAAGGTTTTTCGGGTAATATCGAGAAAATCGATAATGAGACAGGCACCGTATGGGTTACTGTTTCGATGTTCGGTCGTGAAACATCTGTGGAAATCAATTATACGCAGGTTGAGCCGGCCGACTGAAAAATGTTTACTTAAGCCGCAGGGCTTTGGTATAAATAAAGGCGCAAAACGCGCCGTCCCTCTGGAAACAGTGGGAGGACATATAATTGTCCGATTTTACCACATATAGCGCATGGCGCTATGATTATTTAAGGAGGTGGCCGTAATGGCACAGAAGGTAACAGGTTATATTAAGTTGCAAATTCCTGCCGGCAAAGCAACACCGGCGCCGCCGGTTGGCCCCGCATTGGGTCAGCATGGCGTAAACATTATGCAGTTCACAAAGGAATTTAACGAAAAGACAAAACAGGATGCGGGTCTTATTATCCCGGTAGTAATTACCGTTTACGCTGACCGTTCATTCTCTTTCGTTACAAAGACTCCGCCGGCGGCGGTACTCATCAAGAAGGCTTGCAAGATTGAAAGCGGTTCGGGCGTGCCGAACAAGACTAAGGTTGCTACAATTTCAAAGGCCGATCTTGAGCAGATAGCCAAGACGAAGATGCCCGACCTTAACGCGGCAACGGTTGAAGCGGCTATGAGTATGATTGCGGGTACTTGCAGAAGCATGGGCGTAGTAGTAGGAGACTAATCAAGTAGTTTAACAAGGAAGTGGGAGGGATTTATCCCGCTTAACCACGAAGGAGGATTTAAAATGTTCAGAGGTAAAAAGTACAAGGACAGTATAAAGCTTGTTGATAAGTCAAAGCTTTACGATACTGATGAGGCTATGAAGCTTGTTACGGAGACTGCGAAGGCTAAGTTTGACGAGACGGTTGAGGCGCATATAAAGCTCGGCGTTGACTCAAGACATGCCGACCAGCAGGTAAGAGGCGCGATTGTTCTTCCGCACGGCACGGGTAAGAGCGCTAAGGTGCTCGTATTCGCCAAGGGCGCTAAGGCTGAAGAGGCCAAGGCAGCGGGCGCGGACTATGTCGGCGAGATGGATCTTGTTTCAAAAATTCAGGATGAAAACTGGTTTGAGTTTGATGTTGTTGTCGCAACGCCGGATATGATGGGCGTTGTAGGTCGTCTCGGTAGGGTTCTCGGCCCTAAGGGACTTATGCCGTCACCGAAGGCGGGAACGGTTACAATGGATGTTACAAAGGCCGTAAATGAGATTAAGGCAGGTAAGATTGAGTACAGACTTGACAAGACAAACATCATTCACTGCCCGATAGGCAAGGCGTCGTTCGGCGTGCAGAAGCTTTCAGATAACTTCAACGCGCTCATAGGCGCTATAATAAAGGCTAAGCCGGCAGCGGCAAAGGGACAGTATCTCAGAAGCGTGGTTGTCGCGTCAACCATGGGACCGGGCATAAAGATTAACCAGGCTAAGCTCGGTTAACGGCATTTTGGCAAAAAACCGAAATAATTTAAATTTATTCTTGACAACTTGGACATCTTATGTTATTATATACAAGTTGACAGACCGTAGACAGTCGGCGCTCGTTTTCGAGGTAAGTCCCACCGAGGTATAAATTCATTAAGAATTTTATGGCTCTTTGCGTCTACGGCAAAGAGCCTTTAATTTTGTTAAAGGCATAACAGAACACATCAGGAGGTGAAACATTTATGCCAAACGCACAGGTTTTGGAAGCTAAGAAGGCGCAGGTAGCTGCGGCGGTTGAACTTTTAAAGTCAGCGCAGACGGGTGTTCTCGTTGATTACAGAGGTCTTAACGTTGCCGCGGATACAGAGCTTAGAAACAAGCTTCGTGAAGCTAATGTAACCTATATGGTTATCAAAAACAAGATTTTAAAGAGAGCGGTTGAAGAAGTCGGTATCGACGGTCTTGACGAGGTGCTCCACGGGCCTACAGCTCTTGCCGTTTCGGCGGAGGACGCGGTAGCTCCGGCAAAGGTTCTTGCGGATTTTGCAAAGAACAATGAGCAGCTTGAACTGAAGGGCGGCTTTATGGACGGCTCGGTAATGTCGCTTGACGAGGTTAAGAAGCTTGCGGCTACGCCGAACTTTGAGACATTGATAGCTAAGATGATGGGCAGCTTGCAGTCGCCTATCAGCGGCTTAGCAAGATTGCTTGCCACTATTGTTGACGGCGGCGTGGAGATAGCCGATCTTGTCGCAAACAAGGCAGGCGAGGCTCCGGCAGAGGCGGCAGCTCCGGCAGCGGAGGAAGCTCCGGCTGAAGCGGAATAATCTTTTAAAGATTAACAAAAAAAACGAACTGATTTATCTGAAAATAACATTAAATAGGAGGAAAATAAAATGGCAGATTTAAATGCAATTCTTGATTCAATCAAGGAACTTAAGTTACTTGAAGTAGCGGAACTCGTAAAGATGATGGAAGAGGAGTTCGGTGTAAGCGCGGCAGCTCCGGTTATGGTAGCGGGCGCGGCAGGCGACGGCGCGGCAGCGGTTGAGGAAAAGACAGAGTTTGACGTATATCTCGCTGAGGTTGGCGCATCGAAGATGAACGTAATTAAGACGGTTAAAAATCTTACAGGTCTTGGTCTTAAGGAAGCAAAGGCGGCTGTTGACGGCGCACCGGGCGTAATTAAGGAAGCTGTTCCGACTGAGGAAGCTCAGAAGATGAAGGAAGAGCTTGAAGCAGCCGGCGCTAAGGTCGAATTAAAGTAATCATACTCTGATTTTACCGCAGCTTGCCGAAAGTAATTGAAGCGGAGGTTATAATATGTTAGTGGATTTATCCCCTATAATCAAGGTCACGGGCGCAAAAATCAAGCTTGATGGCAATGTCGGGTTTAATGACGCGGAGTTTCTCGGTGAAACGTACAGATTTAACGAGCCGCTGAGGGTTACGGGTGAGATATATAACAACGGTCAGTCGCTTACTCTTTCTGCGCGCGCGAGGGGCATAATGCAAACCGAGTGCGCTAGATGTCTTAAGCCGATTGATGTGGACGTGGATTTTGACATTCACGAGCTGCTTTCAAGGGCGGAGGACGGCGCGAGGGAGGATGAGGACGTCATCCTGTTCTACGGGCATGAGATAGAGCTTGACGAAATCGTTGCGGATAATTTCCTGATGAACATATCGGGAAGATACCTTTGCAAAGAGGATTGCAAGGGGATTTGTCCCAAATGCGGTCACGACCTTAACGAAGGTGACTGCGGCTGTGACAGGGAATATATAGACCCGCGCTGGCAGGCGTTGGCGGATATACTTAATCAGCGGGAGGATAATGATCCGGACTGAGGACAGAAGCATAGAGTATTGATATTTTAATTGGAGGTGTAATCAAATGGCAGTACCTAAGAATAAAGTTTCAAAAGCCAGAAGAGATAAGAGACGCGCTAACTGGAAGCTCACTGCGCCGAACCTGGTGGAGTGCCCGCAGTGCCACGCTCTCAAACTGCCTCACAGAGTTTGTCCGAATTGCGGACAGTACAAGGGTAAGGAAGTTATCAAGGTTGAGGATTAATTTCCGGCTTGTGAAGAGTATTAAAACCGTTCCTGAATGGGCTAAACCTGAGGAACGGTTTTTTTGCGCATTGTTGTTGAATTATGGGTAAGAATGTGGTATACTATAATAAAATATATACAGGAAATGGGTGATTAATATGCCGTCGGATAATGAAGTAATGGTCCTTATATACGAGACAGTGCAAAAGCAGCTCGGACAAATAAAGGACTCGCGTGTCGTCATGCAGACGCTTACAAACAGGGTGGGCGAGCTTAGCCGCACCATTGATGCGATAAGCGCGCGAACGGATGATATTTCAAGCCGCTTGGAGTCGCTTGAAAAGACAGTCCACTCGCTTGATTTGAATTCGTCGAGAGCGCTTAAGAGCGTAAACTCATCAAATACACAGCTTAAGGATACCGTGAACGCAATGCGCCAAACCATTGATAATGTGACAAATCCGAGCGTTACTCTTATAAGCCGCAACAGCCGCGAGCTAAAGGATACCGTAAGGGATATGCGGTCGGTGCACAGCAGCGTTATGGACGAGTTTGAGCAGTATGAAATAAGGCTTGTTAAGTTAGAGGACTCCATTGATAAGATGTTAAAAAATCAGCTTTTAAAGGCGGAATTGCGGCAGGCGTCGGAGACTGCTTTTGAGCCGGAGAGAAAAGACGATGAATGATATTATTGAAATCAAAGACCTTATAGTTTTTGCAAACCACGGCGTACTGCCGGAGGAGAAAAAGATGGGTCAGAAATTCTCCATATCCATGCGGCTGCATATTGATACGGCCGAGGCCGCGAGAACGGATGATATAAACAAGGCCGTAAATTATTCGGAGGTATGCGCGTTCGTTACCGAATTTACAAAACAGAACAGCTGCAAGCTGATTGAGACGGCGGCGGATAATATCGCCCACGCCCTTTTAATGTGCTACCCGTCTGTAAGCGAGGTTCGTATCACTCTGAAAAAGCCGTGGGCGCCCATAGGTCTGCCGCTTGACAGCGTTGCTGTGGAGGTCAGTCGAAAACGAAGCACGGCATATATCGGAGTCGGTTCCAATATGGGCGACAGGAGGGGTTATCTTGACTTTGCCGCGGCGGCGTTGGATATGAGCGACGGTTGCAAGGTGTGCGCGGTCGCGGAATATATCGAAACCGAGCCGTACGGCGGAGTTGCGCAGGATAAATTTTTAAACAGCTGCATATGTATTGAAACAATACTTAACCCGTTCGAGCTTCTTGCGCTGCTGCATGATATAGAAAATGAGGCGGGCAGAACGCGCGAGGTGCGTTGGGGACCGCGAACGCTCGATTTGGACATACTTCTATATGACGACGCCGTTATCTGCACCGACACTCTTGTCATTCCGCATCCGGAAATGACAAAGCGTGAGTTCGTGCTCGCGCCGCTTGCGCAGATAGCGCCGTACGCGTATAATCCCGTCGCAAAGGATTACGCGGTAAATTTACTTGAAAGGATACGCAATAATGGTAACGCCCGATTATTATGAGCAATTTTATTGTATAGGCGGAGAATGTCGTAACAACTGCTGCAAGGGCGGCTGGGATATTGAGGTGGACGACGACGCGCTTGCGCGCTTCGAGCGCATAAGCGGCGAATTCGGCGCGCGCGTGCGCGGCGCGGTAAACGATGACAATTGTTTCAGACACATTGACGGACACTGCCCCTTGCTAAGCGACGACGGCTGGTGCGAAATGGTTCGGCACAATGAAAAGCTGTGCGTCATATGCGACGAGTATCCGCGTTTTACTGAATACTGGGATGACTATTGCGAGCGCGGAATTTCAATATCATGCGAGGCCGCGGCGGATATTATACTTAAAAATAAAGAAAAGGTAAGGCTTACGGGTAAATCCAAGCCCTGCGCCGACCCGGTTTTTAAAATAATATACAGAGCAAGAAACAGAGTATTTGAAATTCTTCAAGACAGAAGTATCGATATTTTTACGCGTATGAGCCTTGCGCTCGACTACACCGCGCAGCTACAGGAGCGGATTAATATTGATGATTACGAGTGCGAGCCTGATTTCAAGCCGACCGATTGCCGTAACAGACACATAAGCGCGGCGGAATATATTGAGTTTATAAAAGGTCTTGAGGTGCTTAACCCGCATTGGACGGATATGCTTAATAAGGCATATGAAGCGGAAACGACCTCGCCCGCGCATGATGCGGACGAGGTCGTTTGCGAACAACTCATGGTATATTTTGTATTCAGGTATTTCCTAAAGGGCGCGTTTGACTGCGACCCGCTCTCGAAGATGAAGTTTGCCGCGGTAAGCGTCATGACGGTTATCGCGTTGGAAAACGCGCTCGGCGATTTTGCGGAATGTGCGAGAATGTATTCAATCGAGATTGAACATGACGAGGATAATATCGAAGCAATCTATGACGAGTTTCTGTTCGGCGACGCCTTAGAGTATGGGAACATACTTAATATGATAGGGTAAAGGCGCCGCGTTTTTATTACTCAAACTGACTGGCGTACAGCTTGTAATAAAATCCGCGCTCGCTCATAAGCTCGTCATGCGTGCCCTGCTCCACCACGTCGCCGTGGTTTACGACAAGAATATTATCCGCGTTCTGAATTGTGCTGAGTCTGTGAGCGATAACAAAACTTGTTTTGCCGCGCATAAGACTGCGTATGGCTTTCTGAACCTGGCGTTCGGTATTGGTGTCAACATTGCTGGTGGCTTCGTCCAAAATGAGCATGTGCGTGTTATACAGCATCGCGCGCGCGATTGTGAGAAGCTGCTTCTGGCCTTTGGATATATTTCCTCCGTCCTCGCTTATGATTGTATTGTATCCGCGTGGGAGACGCATTATATAGTTATGTATTCTTGCCGCCTTCGCCGCCTCTACAACCTCTTCCATAGTCGCGCCCTCTCTGCCATAGGCGATATTGTCAAATATTGTTCCCCGGAACACCCATGTATCCTGCAAAACCATGGCGTAGCTGCGCCTTAGCGAGTTCATGGTGTAGTCCCGTACGTCGCGTCCGTCAACGAGTATCTTTCCGGAATTAACGTCGTAAAAACGCATAAGCAGATTTATTATCGTGGTTTTTCCCGCGCCCGTCGGCCCGACAATGGCCACGGTCTGACCGGGCTCAGCCTTAATCGACAAATCATGAAGGATTGTTTTATCCGGCGAGTATCCGAACGACACATTGCGCGCCTCGACGGACCCTTTTGTGTCGCTTAGCTCAACAGCGCCGTAAATATCCGCGGCCTCCTCCGGCTGGTCCAAAAGCTGGAATACGCGTTCCGCCGCCGCCAGCGCCGAGAATATCTCGTTAACTATGTTGGAAATCTCGTTTATCGGGCCTGAAAATTTTCTGCTGTAAAGCACGAAGCTGGAAATCTGATTAAGCCCGACAATTTTTGCCATATACAGAATTGCCCCTCCCATACCTATGGCGGCAAGGCCTATATTGTTTATCATGCCGATTGTCGGACCCATTCGCATACCTAAGCCGTCGGCGTTTCTGTACGCTTTGGCGGCATTGTCGTTTATTTTGCTGAAACGGTTTGTTATATTGTCCTCGTTCGCGTAGGCGAGTATCGTTTTTTGCCCTGTGAACATTTCCTCCGCAAAACCGTTCATTTCGCCGTAAGCCGCGCTTCGCTTGGAATAGAGCGGTCTTGTGCGCTTCGACATGTACTGCGTGAATATAATAGCGGCAGGGATGGTGAAAATCATGCACATTACCAACGGCGGAGAGATTATAAGCATCATTATAAAGCTTCCCACAACCGTGACAACGCTTGTCACTATCTGAACTATATCCGTTGAAAGACAGGTTGACACAACATCAATATCGTAGCTTACGCGGCTTATGATGTCTCCGGCCTGGTTTCGGTCGAAATAGCTTACGGGCATCACCATCAGCTTGTCAAACACGTCACGGCGCATGTTTCGGGCCACCTTACGCCCGACGCGCGTCATGCCGATACTGACAAGGAAGCTGAGAATGTTGCTTCCCGCGTAGAACACAAGCATCCACAGCGCGTAGTATATTACGTTGTGCATGTTCACATGTCCTATTCCGGCCTCTGCCTCGCCTATTGCCTCTCCGGCGAGCTTCGGCCCCATAAGGTTTCCGATATTACTTAAAAAGGCCGTGAGTACCAACGTGACAACAACCCATTTATACACCGCCAGATACTTAATAATTCTTAGCAAGGCCCCTTTGGCGTCACGGGGCTTTCGCGCCGCTGCGCGGTATCTTGGTCCGGGCATATCAATTCCTCCTTACGCTATCGCGCCCATTTGTATATCGTATATTTCTTTATACGCGGGGCAAGTTTTCATCAGTTCGTCATGGTTACCGTATCCCACGGCTTTCCCGTTATCCATCACAAGTATTTTCGTCATATTCATGACGCTCGACACCCTCTGCGCCACCATAATAAGCGTGGTGTCGGGATGGTGTCCCAGTATAGATTGCCGCATAACCGAGTCGGTTTTGTAATCCAGCGCGGATGAGCTGTCGTCCAGTATCAAAATTTCCGGATTGGCAGCCAATGCTCTTGCTATAAGTATTCTCTGCTTCTGACCGCCCGACAAATTCGCGCCTTTTATGTCCGCGTAGTGTTCCAATCCGTCCGGCAATCCGTCTACAAATTCCGCTGCCATTGCGTCCTCCACGGCTCTGCGCACCGACTTTTCGTCAGTGTTCCGCCCGAATTCGATATTTTCCCTGAGCGTGTCCTGGAATATCATATCATTTTGAAAAACAACTCCGAAGCGGGAGCGCAGCTCGTCTTTGTCATATGTGCGCACATCGCGTCCGCCGACAAAGACGCCGCCGCTGTCAGCGTCATAAAAGCGCATAAGCAGATTAACTATAGTGGTTTTGCCGCAGCCCGTCGGCCCGATAATTCCCATGCTCTCGCCCTTCTTAATTGAGAATGATATGTCGTAAAGCGCCTGCTCGCGGCTTTCGCCGGCAAACCCTTCCGAGTTATCCTCGCCTTCGCCGTAGCTGAAATTTACATGCTCAAAGCATACAAATCCGTCGCCGGTCTGTCGGGCGGCATTGTCCGTGTCCAATATGTTCTGATCTATGGGCATACCTATGACCGCGTCAATTCTGTCGGCGGAAGCCGCCGCTTTCGTCATGGACACGAATATTCTGTTAAGCCCCATAACTCCCATTGTTATCATATTGAAGTATGTTAAAAACGCGAGTATTACGCCCGGCTTTGTAAGTCCCGCGTTTACGCGCGACGCGCCGAAAATCACCACAAGCACCAAACCTATATTAAGGCAGAACTGCATAAACGGTCCGGGGATAGCCATTACCGTCACCGCGTCAATCTCGTTTTTTGCAAGGTCGGCGTTCGCGCTTTCAAAGCGGCGCTTTTCATAATCTGTTTTGCTAAGCGCCTTTACAACGCGTATTCCGGTTATGTTCTCGCGCATTATTCGCACCACCGTGTCAAGCTTGGTCTGAACCTTAGTGAACATCGGCATTCCCTTTGACGACACGAACAGCACTACCGCTATAAGGAACGGAAGCATTAATATCATAATCAGCGCCAGGTGCGCGTCCATTGCGAGCGATACAAAAACGCCGCCTAACAGCATGATCGGCGCTCTGACGCACATGGTCTGAAACTGCTGAACGGAGGTCTGGACGTTATAGCTGTCAGAAGTCATACGGGATATAAGACTTGGCAGACCGAATTCGTCAAATTGACTGCCAGATAAATTAGACGTCTTTCTAAAAAGCTCCTGACGCACATCATAGCTTATCTTATGCGAGTTTTCTATTGCCATTTCGTTGGCCTTAACGTTAAGCGCGCGGCAGGCAATGGCTGTGGCAAACATTAATATTCCCCAAAATATAACCTGTGTCAAAATTCCCAGGGGCACAACATTGTCTATGATATGCTCCAATATGTACGGAATAAGGAGCTCGACCACGGTTCCGAGAAATTTTACGAAAATAGCCAGAGCCACATATTTTCTGTAATGGTTAATATACCTGAATATTAGCTTCATTGCATCGACCGTCCTTTCGCTCTTTGCGGAAATTACAATCCCAAATAATATGAGTTTTAATTCACACTGTTCCTTATTTTCCACTCATTATGAGCGTCTATTATTTTCCTGAGCATAGCGCGAAGCTCTTCGCGCTCGTCCTCTGTAAGCGCGGAAAAAAGTTCTCTATCCTTAGCGGGCGCGGTAAGCTTCGCTTTTTTCCTGCCTCTTTCCGTGAGCTTTAAATTCATTTTTCTTTTATCCGACAAATCTCTTTCCCGCGTTATATACCCCAGAGCTTCCAATCTTGCGGCAAGCTCCGAGAAGCTTCCGGCCTGTATGCCGAGCTTACGCCTGATTTCGCACTGCGTCATCTCCCCGTTTTTATCCAAAAGCTGCAATATCCTTTGCCGGCTGATTTTAACTCCGACTCTGCGTTTTAGTATATGGGAGCATCGAAAAAACATAGCGTAAATCGCGTCTCCGGCTTCCAGCTCGGATTCTTCTATTTCAAAATCACAATCGTTATCCATTATCATTTTCCTCCCCGTAAATATCCCATCAACAACATTTTACTCCTTTAATCATATATTGTCAAGGTTCCTAACTAATTTTTTTGAAAGCTGAAGTGAAAAATTGATTGCTATAGTATGGACAAAAGGGTAGAATTTTGGTATAATAATGAAGATATTATGGAGATTATTGAAGATAATACTGAAAATTAAGGATGTTATATAATGCAAACACCGTTTCACGCATATTATACCGCTTTAAAACTGAATAGTTTGCAGGACGGGGACAAGCTGCTCCCCGTATTTTCGGAGGGTAATATAAATGTTTATCCTTATCAGGTTGCGGCTGCCCTTTTTGCAATGCGTAATCCATACCAAAAAGGCGTTATCCTCTGTGATGAAGCGGGTATGGGTAAAAGCCATGAAGCTATGCTCGTAATATCCGAAATGTGGTATGAAGGCAAAGCAAAAATACTCATAGCAATACCCAATCCCGACTTGCTTATGCAGTGGGCTGAAATGATTTCCGAAAAGTATTCCATTCCTTTTTGTGCCGCATCGGATATCAAGACATTCGATTATGACGGAATTGTGCTTGCGACTTATGATTATTTAACGCAGAATATCGAAGAAGCGGACAAGATAAATTGGGATATTATCGTATTCGAGGAAGCAAATGCCCTATCAAGCGTGTATCAGGACGAAAATACCTTTATCGGTACAAGCGGCAGCAAGCAGGCGAAACTTTTAAAGGAGTTTTCAAAAGATACTTTTAAAATATTGCTTACGGGTACGCCTATTGAGAAAAATATTATGGACTTATACGGTCTTATATATTTTATTGATGACGAGCTTCTGCCCGACCCTGACACATATATGAAACGGTATTTAAGAAAGCCCGAAAACTATACAGAGCTTGCCCAAAAGGTAAGCAAGTATTGTTTCAGAACGCTGCGCAGTCAGGCAAAGCAGTACGCAAAGATACCCGAAAGACTGCATATCACGCTTGAATACGAGGGTTCACCGGAAGAAAAGGAATTGTATAATCTGCTGTTTTCATATATAGAAAAGCCAAACAAGACGGCGTTTCCGCAAATGGAACAGTACGATTTGGCGCTTATGCTTTTTGGGCTTTTATCTTCATCAACGTCGGCGATAAAGCAGAGCTTACGGAAAGTCGTAAAACGACTTTCTAATGCAGAAATAATAATGCAGAATGCAGAAATAAAAGAATTGAATAATATTTTAGATGCAGCGGATAGGATACAGTTTGATACTAAAGCAAGGCTGTTGTTAGACGCACTCCAAAAACTGTTCCCGTATCTAAAAAAGTTAGGCGCAAATCAAAAGGCTGTTATCTTTACCGAAAGTGTTGAAACACAGAAATATTTGTACGGCTTACTGAAAGAAAATTATAAAACGCTTTTATATAACGGACAGGCTTCTACTGATTATGGGGTTATAAAGCAGTTTAAAGCGGACGGAGAAATACTTATATCCACCGATAACGGAGCAAAGGGATATAATTTGGAGGAAAGCTCGCTCGTTATAAATTATGACCTTTTATATAACACGCTGAAAATGGAACAGCGGATTGATAGAATACACCGTATAAATCAGCAAAACGATTGTATTGTTGTTTCGTTTATCAATAAAGAAAACTTTGCCGACGTACGAAAATTGGAGCTTGTTTCAAAAAGACACATTCTCTCGGATGGCGTGTTCGGTGTATCCGATAGCGTTATAGGCGGCTTTACGGACAATTTGGATAAGGCGTTAAAAGGCCTAAACGCAAGGACAAAAAAACAGGTCGACCAGGATTATCAGAATACGCTTGATAAAAACGAAGCGGACAACAGACAGATTGTTGAATCGGCTGAAAATATACTGTTTACCACATTTACAAAGGAACTATATGACAATATAAAAATATCTCCGCAGTATGTTGAGGAAAAATCGAAAGAGATAAATGACGAGCTGTGGGAGCTTGTAAGATTTTATTTTGAGGACTATAACAAAAATAAAACCGATTGCACCTTTGTTATTGACGATGAAAAACGGACAGTTAAGGCAACGGACTATGACGAGTTACCGCACCTTTTCTATTATCCCTCAAACAGTGGTAACAAGCCTTACAGAAGCTTGAAAGTGTTTAAAAATATTTCTCTTTTGTCCCCTCTTGCAAAAGGTATCATATTCAATTTTGAATGTGCGGAGTTCGGAACAATACAGAAAGACGGTGAAAAATGTACGATTGCATTATATCTTATAAAAGTATATGCCGGACGGCGCGAGATAAAGAGTTATCCTGCTTTTGTGGGAATTACTGAGGACGGACAGAAGCTTTCCCACAGCGAATGTGAAAGAATATTGGAAAACCCGATATATTCCTATACAGAGGACGGATACAAATCGGCATATTGGCTTAAGAGCAGCAGTCCGCATAAAATAGACGCTCTTGTAAATATCAATGAGTACGAGAAGAAAGAGAGTGAAAAGCTGACTCTTGCGCAGCATGAGGAAATAGAGAGAATGAAGCTTGCGGCAACCGTTAAGAAAAACAGTCTTAACCATGCTCTTGACGATTTGGAGCTTAAAATGAAGGAGCTTACGAAAGAGCGCGAAACGGTCAAAAGCGATAGGCTGAAGCTGCTTATGGCAGAAAGAAAAATATCACAGCTTAAAAATGAAATTTTAAAGAAAAAAGAAGGTCTGTTCTTTGACGAAATGCGTATTGATGTTGAATTAGATAAGAAAATCAATGACTTTTTAGGCAGTGAAAAAATATCCGTAAGAGCGGACAGACAATTCATCATAGAAATAAATAATAAATAATAATGCAGAATGCATTATTGTTTGTTTTGCGAGGAGAAACATTATGAAATTAGACGGTATGAGTATGGATTTAGAAAAAACAAATATGGAGAAATTACGGGCGATATTTCCCGAGTGTTTCAGCGAGGGTAAACTTGATATAGACAAGCTCCTGTCGCTTTGCGGTGAATATATAGACAATGACTTTGAAAAATATAAATTTGAGTGGAAAGGCAAAAGCGAAAGCTTGCGCCTTGCTCAGAAACGCTCAACGGGAACGCTCCGCCCCTGCAAGGAGGAAAGCGTAAACTTTGATGATACAAACAATATCTACATAGAGGGCGATAACCTTGAAGTGTTAAAGCTCCTTCAGACCGCATACTACAACAAAATCAAGATGATTTACATTGATCCTCCGTATAACACAGGTAACGATTTTGTATATGAGGATGATTTTGCCGACCCTATGGCAAGGTATAAGGAAATCACGCAACAGTCCACAAAATCCAATCCCGAAACAATGGGGAGATTCCATACAAATTGGCTTAATATGATGTATCCGAGATTAAGACTTGCTGCAAATTTGCTTAGAGATGACGGTGTGATTTTTATTAGCATAGGAAATAATGAACTTGCAAATTTAAAAAAAACATGCGATGAAGTTTTTGGAGAGGAAAACTGTGTTGGCACAATTTCCAGAATGATGAAAAGTGGCGGAAATAAAGGACAGTATTTTTCTCCAAACATGGAAAACATTTTAGTGTATGCAAAAAAACTAACTGAATTAGAGTATTTTCGCGAACCGCTTTCTGACGATACTATAAAAACATATAATCATATTGAAAAAGAGGGCGCAAGAAAAGGTGAATATTTTGCAATTAAAGGCTTGTGTCAACCGGGATTGGGTATTAGACCAAATCAAAGATATTGGATAGAAGCTCCAGACGGAACATTTTTGATTCCGAGAGGTAAGAATTTTCCAAGCATTATTGAAGACGGGGAAAAGATTTTGCCTACGGATGAAGATACTTGTTGGAAATGGACACCTGAAAGATACTTTGAAGAAAAAGCGAAAGGAAATATTTATTTTCATAAAAGCACAAGTGCAACGGCACTTGTTGACGAAAATGGCGAGACAGCAAAGTGGAATGTGTTTAATAAAATATGGCTTTCTGACCGCGAAAAAGAAGGTCGCGTGCCTGTTGACATAATTACCAAATGGGAAAACAGAATTAGCTCAATCGAATTAAAGGACTTAGGAATACCTTTTGATTTTGCAAAACCCGTTGACTTAATAAAGTATTTGATTACAATTGTTCAAAATACTCATGATGCAATTATCCTTGACTTCTTCTCCGGTTCTGCAACAACCGCACACGCTGTAATGCAGTTAAACGCAGAGGACGGAGGTAATAGAAGATTTATATGTGTTCAGTTGCCCGAATTATGCGATGAAAAGTCAGAAGCATACAAGGCCGGATATAAAAACATTTGTGAAATAGGCAAGGAACGCATACGCCGTGCCGGAAAGAAAATCCTTGAAGAAAATACACAGGTAAAGCTCGGTGATGAGGAAAAGAAACCGCTTGATGTTGGATTTAAGGTGTTTAAACTTGACACATCAAATCTTAAAATTTGGGATAATACTCCGATTGCGGACGCGCAGATCGACCTGTTCTACAAGAGGATGAATGATATGATTGACAGCATAAAAGACGATAGAACCGATATTGATGTTGTCTATGAAGTTATGCTCAAAATGGGCGTTCCGCTTGATATTCCCGTAACCTATACGGATATCAACGATAAAATCGCTTATGTGGTCGGTGATATGCTTCTGCTTATTTGCCTTGCAGATAATATCACAGCAGAGGATATAGAGAAAATGGCGGACTTTGCCCCTGCAAAAATCGTTTGTGCAGAACAAGGCTTTACGGACGATTCCGCTTTATCTAATGCACATTATATCTTAAAAGACAAAGAAATCGAACTGAAACTTGTATGATTTCAAATAGCATTTAGGAAACACTGTTTCCCCATTCAGAACGGAGCAAATATTATGAACGACAACATTATAATTTTTAAAACTGAAGATGAGCAAATAAAAGTTGATGTGCATTTCTATGATGAAACGGTATGGCTCTCAATAGACCAAATGGCAGAGTTGTTTGAACGAAATAAGTCAACTATTTCGAGGCACATAAGTAATGTTTTTAACGAGGGTGAATTAGTTAGGGATTCAGTTGTTGCAAAATTTGCAACAACTGCTTCTGACGGAAAGACATATCAAATGGATTATTATAATCTTGACGTAATCATATCAGTTGGATACAGGGTGAAATCTTTAAGAGGTACACAATTCAGACAATGGGCAACAAAAAGGCTGAATGAATATATCCGCAAAGGCTTTACAATGGACGATGAACGGCTCAAAAACTTGGGCGGTGGCGGATATTGGAAAGAGCTGTTAGAGCGTATTCGTGATATTCGTGCTTCTGAAAAGGTATTTTACAGACAGGTGCTTGACATTTATGCTACAAGTATAGACTATGACCCGAAAGCGGATATTTCAATCGAATTTTTTAAAAAAGTGCAGAATAAAATTCACTATGCCGTACACGGACAAACGGCAGCAGAGGTAATTTATACAAGAGCTGACAGCGAAAAGGAATTTATGGGACTTATGAGCTTTAAGGGTGAACGCCCGCACCTCTCCGATGCGGTCATTGCAAAAAATTATCTTGATGAAAAAGAACTTCGTTCTCTCGGTCAGCTTGTTTCGGGATATTTGGATTTTGCAGAGCGTCAAGCAGAGCGTGAACAGGTAATGACAATGAAAGATTGGGTGCAGCATCTTGACAGAATACTCACAATGAGTGGCGAAAAACTGCTTGAAGGTAACGGAAGCATTTCGCATAAGAAAGCAATAGATAAGGCAACATCAGAGTATAAAAAATATCAGGAAAGAACGCTAAGTCAAGTTGAAAAAGATTACTTAGATACGATTAAAATCATTGAGGAAAAGGCAGACTCAAAAAATAAAACAGGTGAAAGCAAATGAAATTAAAATTTAAAAACCAACAATTTCAAACCGATGCGGTAAATGCGGTTGCCGATTTGTTCAAGGGTCAGGAACGGTTACAATCCACTTTTGAGATAAGCGATAGCAGCCAAATGTCTTTACTCGGCAATGAGTTTGGTATCGGCAATACGCTTAATATAAAGACGGAGGATTTAACCGAAAATCTGCACGAAGTACAGACAAGAAGCAATCTTCCTTTGACCTGCGATACGACAGATGACGGTGAATTTGACAAGTCTTTTTGTATTGAAATGGAAACAGGCACGGGCAAGACATATGTTTATACAAAGACTATATTCGAGCTTAACAAGCGTTACGGTCTTACAAAGTTTATCATTGTTGTGCCGTCCGTCGCTATACGTGAGGGTGTTTCAAAATCCCTTGATATAACAAAGGAGCATTTTGAAAATCAGTATGACAATGTGCCGTTCAGATATTTTATATATAATTCGGGCAAGCCGTCCGATGTAAAAACCTTTGCGACAAGCAGTAATATTGAAATAATGATTATTAACATTGACGCATTTAAAAAGGCAGAAAATGTTATAAATCAGGAAAGCGAGAAATTCAACGGCGAAACGGCGATGAAGTACATTCAGAACACCAATCCCGTTGTTATTATTGACGAGCCGCAAAGTGTTGATAATACCGATAAGGCAAAGGAAGCTATAAGCTCCTTAAATCCCCTGTTTATATTGAAATACTCCGCAACGCACAGGTCGGTTGTAAATCTTATCTACCGTCTTACTCCTGTTGACGCATATCAAATGGGACTTGTAAAGCAGATTTGCGTGTCATCAAATGCCGCAGCAAACGATTTTAATAAGCCGTATATAAAACTTGTATCGGTTTCAAACGATAATGCCGGAAGCTCCGGCGGCAGATTTAAGGCTAAAATCGAAATGGATATTGCAGCAAAGAACGGCAGCGTTTCAAGAAAAACCGTAACTGTAAAGCCAAATGACGATTTATTCCTACTTTCCGGCGGAAGAGAACTGTATGACGGCTATCAGATTGCGGGAATAGACTGCACACAAGGCTTTGAATGTATAGAATTTTCAAACACCGAAACGGTTTCTCTCGGCAAGGCAATAGGCGCGATAGACGATAATATCATCAAAGAAGCACAGATAAAGAGAACGATAAGGGCACATCTTGACAAGGAACTCAGGTTCAGAGATAAAGGCATAAAGGTTTTATCCTTGTTCTTTATTGATGAGGTTAAAAAATACCGTTTGCCCGATGGTTCAAAGGGCATTTATGCGGAAATGTTTGAACGCTGCTATAACGAGCTTATCAATAAGCCGAAATATGAAGAACTTAAAAAAGACTTTCCGCACGGCGCGGAAGCTATACATAACGGCTATTTCTCACAGGACAAAAAAGGTATGTTTAAAAACACCAAAGGCGATACCATAGCCGATTATGATACATACAACACGATTATGAGAGATAAAGAGTGGTTACTCAGCTATGACTGCCCGCTCCGCTTTATATTCTCACATTCAGCTTTAAAAGAGGGCTGGGATAACCCGAACGTTTTTCAGATTTGTACGCTTATAGACCAGAAATCAACTTTTACTTGCCGTCAAAAAGTCGGCAGAGGTTTAAGACTTTGCGTTGACCAAACGGGAGAGAGAATTGAGGATAAAAACATAAATATTCTTCATGTAATGGCAAATGAAAGTTTTTCGGAATTTGCCGACACGCTTCAGAAAGAGATTGAGGAAGATACAGGAATTAAATTCGGCACGCTTCAGATTAGCCTATTCAGCGGTATGGTTTATACCGAAACAAAAACAGCCGTAAAGACCGTTACCGGGGAAGAAGCGACAAAGGCGTTGCAAATAATAAATAATGATGCGGAAAGCAGAATTGAAAATCCTGTTGAAGCGTTAAAAGAAATAATTGAGAAAGAGCCTGAAAAGGCAGAAAAGATTATTGAAAGTAAAGATAATAATATTTCCGCATTCCGCATTGTTAATTCTGAATTAAAATGCACAGAGGAAATCAAAGAGGAAAAGACCGTATCCTATGATGAGGCACAAGAGCTTATGACGCATTTTGAGAAAAAGGGATATGTTGATAAGAAAGGCAAAATCAAAGACACTATGAAAAACGCCCTTCGTATGGGTACGCTTGATTTGCCCAGAAAGTATGAAGCGGCAAGAACGAGAATTGAAGATGTTGTTTCTAAAGCAGACAACAAAGTGCCTGTTCGTGACGATTCAAAAGAGGTTATCGTAAGGCGTAACAAGCAGGTTATGCTTTCGCCCGAATTTATGGAGCTTTGGAGCAAGATAAAACAAAAGACGACGTACCGTGTTCGGATTGACACGGACAAGCTAATAGAAAATTGCGTAAAAGAAATCTCAGCTATGCCCGAAATACCAAAGGCAAGGCTTATTTCAAAGACCGCGGCATTTGATATTAAACATGTGGGCGTAACCTATGTGGAAAACGAAATACGGACGGAGGATTTAAGCGGCACTTACGATTCGCTTCCATTTATTTTGGGTGTTATAAGTGAGGAAACGCTTATTAAGAAAGCGACTGTTGCAAGGATAATTGAGCAAAGCGGCAGAGCGAAGGACTTTCTTAATAATCCGCAGGCGTTTATGGAACAATGCCTTGAAATTATAAAGCACAACAGACACGCATTGGCGATTGAAGGTATCAAATATGTGAAATTGGACGGCAAGGAATACTACGCACAGGAGATATTCAATTCCGCAGAGCTTGTTGCAAACCTTGACAGAAACGCGGTAGCGGTGAGGCATAGCGTATATGACCATATAATATACGACTCATCAACAGTTGAAAAACCGTTTGCGCTTGCGCTCGATAACGATCCGGATGTTAAGATGTTCTTTAAGATACCCGACAGGTTTAAGATTGATACGCCTATCGGAACATATAACCCCGATTGGGCTGTCCTTTGGGAAAAGAACGGCGAACAGAAGCTATACTTTATCCTTGAAACAAAAGGTACGACAAGCTTGTTTGACTTAAAAACACCCGAACAGCTCAAAATCCATTGCGGAGCCATGCACTTTAAAGCGCTGGATAATGGAGTAGAAATGCCCGAACGCCCCATAAAGGATTGGAATAGATTTAAGGTTAGTGAATAAGGAATTCATAAAGGATATTGATTAAACAAAAAAGTCCTTAAAATCGCATAACCAAGCCGATTTTAAGGACTCCCGTGGTCGGGATGACTGGATTTGAACCAGCGGCCCCTACGTCCCGAACGTAGTGCTCTACCAAACTGAGCCACATCCCGTTATATGGCGGAGGAGGTGGGATTCGAACCCACGAGCCCTTTCGGACTACCGCATTTCGAGTGCGGGCCGTTATGACCACTTCGATACTCCTCCATACGTTGTCGTTCCGAAAGTTTATCCGCTCTCTAACGAACAATGACTATTTTAGCACATATTTATATGATTGTCAAGACGAAATTAAAATTTTTTTCATAATTGAAATTTATTTTTCTTTTTTTATGCATTATTTCCTATAAATACTTGAATTTTTTGGCGTAAAATGATATAATATCAAATAGGTATCAGCATTTTTTAAAAGATAGTTTTTTGAAAGGAACAGCGGCTAAAAATGGTTAGGAAGGTTTGGAAATTCAGAAACGGCAAGGTTAACGCGGAGACCGTAAGGTACGCCGCGCAGCAGAGTGGAATACCGCTTATTATATCGAACATACTGCTTAACAGGGGCATTGCTCCCGCTGATTTCCGCGCTTTTCTGTCAAAGTCCAAAAGGAATATAAAAAATCCTATGACTATGCTCGATATGGACAAGGCCGTTCATAGGATAAAATCCGCGATTGACGCCGGTGAAAAAATAGTGATTTACGGCGACTATGATGTGGACGGCATAACCTCAACCGCGCTGCTTTACGAATTTCTTAAAACAAACGGCGCCGATGTTGAATATTATATACCGGACCGCAGGGACGAGGGCTACGGCATAAATATAATGGCCGTAAATAAGCTTATAAAACGAGGCGTAAACCTGCTGGTTACCGTTGATTGCGGAATAACGGCAATCGGCGAGACGGAGTTTGCAAAGCTTCAGGGCTTGGACGTAATAATAACAGACCATCACACCTGCAAGGAACGCATACCCACGGCGGCGATTGCCGTGGTAAATCCTAAGCGGCCGGATGACGAATACGGCTTTGACGGACTTGCCGGAGTGGGAGTGGCGTTTAAGCTCGCGCTTGCGCTTGCAATGGAGCTGGGTATGCCGACGGGAAAGGTGTTTGACGATTACGTTGACCTCGCCGCAATAGGCACCATAGCCGATGTAGTGCCGCTTGTTGACGAGAACCGCGTTATAGTGGATAAGGGTCTAAAGCGGCTTCAGGAGCCGAAAAGACCGGGAATACGCGAGCTTTTAAAGGTTGCCGGCGTTGCGGATAAAAAGCAGACCTCCGGTACGGTGGCGTTTTCGATAGCGCCCAGAATGAATGCGGCGGGCAGACTCGGAACCGCTGTGACGGCGGTGGAGCTGCTTCTCACAAGGGATGAGACGCGGGCGCGCGAGATTGCGCAGGAGCTCGATCGGGAAAACCGCGAGCGTCAGGATACAGAGCAGACAATAATGAGCGAAGCGCTGGATATGATTGCCGCCGATTCGAATTTCGCAAAGAAAAGAGTGATAGTTCTTGCCAAAGAGGGATGGCATAACGGCGTGATAGGTATTGTCGCGTCTCGTATAACGGAAAGATTTTACAAGCCTGCGATACTCATATCCGTTACGGACGGAAAGGGCAAGGGCAGCGGCAGAAGCATAGAGGGCTTCAATCTCTTTGACGCGCTAAGCGACAGCGACGAGCTGCTTACCAACTTCGGCGGACACGCGGTCGCGGCGGGTTTGGGAATTAATGAGGATAAAATAGAGGAATTTGGGGATAGGATAAATAAATATGCCGCGGGCATAATGAAGGACGAGGATATGGTTCCCGTAGTAAAGATTGACTGTATGCTCGGCGGCAGAAATCTCAATATGGCTACAGCTAAGGTGCTCGCCGCTCTTGAACCGTACGGCATGGGAAACGAAAAGCCGGTATTCGGCATAAAGAGCGCGACCGTGGGCGCGGTTTCGACCGTGGGCGCGGAAGGCAGACATATACGTATGCAGATAGAAAAGGACGGGACAGCGGCGGGCTGTATCGGTTTCGGCATGGGTGAATATGCGAGATTGCTGAGCCCGGGCGACAGGGTACACCTCGCTTTCAGGCTCGATATAAATAATTATCAGGGCACGGAAACGGTGCAGCTGGTGCTGAGCGATATTAAGACGGTTAATTGAGCTTGATTATGCGTTACTGTTCGGCCGCGAAGCGATTACTGCGCGTTATTATACCGTTTGTCCGGGAAATTACCGAGGACAGACACTCAGTATTATTTAATCGGATAGGCGAACCGTAACGATTATACAAATGCGAAACGGAGGTTTATTATGTCGGATTTTGATAAAAATATCATACTTGAACCGGAAAAAATCCCACAGCGTAATATAAAAGATACCGACAAGCTCGTTGAAGAAATAATAGAAATGATTAAGGGCTACAGCCCCGGCGCAAATACGGATATGGTATATGTGGCTTACAGATTTGCAAAGAATTTGCATAAGGATCAGAAGCGAAAGAGCGGAGACCCGTATATCATACATCCGGTTGAGGTAGCGTATATAGCCGCGCAGCTGGCGCTTGACGCCACGGCGATTACGGCGTGCCTGCTCCATGACGTGGTGGAGGATACGCCGTGCACCTATGACGACGTCGCCTCGCTTTTCGGCACTCCGGTCGCGGAGCTTGTGGACGGCGTTACGAAGCTCAAACAGATTAAGTACACGAGCCGCGAGGAACAGCAGGTTGAAAATCTGCGAAAGATGTTTTTGGCGATGGCGAAGGATATACGCGTAGTTGTTATCAAGCTTATCGACAGGCTGCACAATATGCGTACCATGAAGTTCATGCCGCGCCATAAGCAGCTCAGAATATCAAAGGAGACGCTTGATGTATACGCGCCTCTCGCGCATCGGCTTGGTATTTCAAAAATCAAGATAGAGCTTGAGGATTTGGCGCTTAAGTATCTTGATCCGGTCGCGTACGAGGAGATACGCGAAAGCATAAATCTTAAAAAGAGCGCCCGTGATAAGTATATTTCGGATATTATGGATATATTCCGCAAGAAGCTTGAGGATATGGGTATAAACGGAACCATAACGGGGCGGGCGAAACATTTTTACAGCATATGGCGTAAGATGTACACGCAGAATAAGACGATCGACAGTCTCTATGACCTGTTCGCGGTTCGTATAATTGTTGACAATATTTCGGACTGTTACGCGGTGCTCGGCATGGTGCACGAGATGTATACGCCCGTGCCTATGCGGTTTAAGGACTATATTGCAATGCCGAAGCCGAACATGTATCAGTCGCTGCACACAACGGTTATAGGCCCTAACGGCACGCCGTTTGAGATACAGATACGAACGTGGGAAATGCATCAAGTCGCGGAAAACGGTATCGCGGCGCACTGGAAGTATAAAGAGGGCAAGAGCGGCGAAACAGATATGGATTCAAAGCTCGAATGGGTAAGAACTCTGCTTGACACGCAGCAGAATATCATAGACCATGACGATTTTTTTAACACATTGAAATTTGACCTGTTTGCGGATGAGGTGTTCGTGTTCACGCCTCAGGGACGGGTAATATCCCTTCCGGCAAACAGCACGGTAATAGATTTCGCGTTTGCCATCCATTCGGAAGTGGGCTATAAAATGAGCGGCGCGAAGATAAACGGAAAGATTGTCCCAAACAGCTATACGCTCGAAAACGGCGAGATAGTTGAGATTTTAACAAATAACCAGCACGGCCCGAGCAGGGACTGGCTAAAAATATGCAAAACTTCCCGAGCACGAAATAAGATAAATCAGTGGTTCAAGCACCAGCGACGCGACGAGAATATAGAGGAGGGCAAGAATGCGATTGAGCGCGAGCTGAAGCGGCTCGGAAACACCCATGCGCAGCTTTTCCGCGCGGAGTGGATACCGATTTTACTCAAAAAATACGGCTTTAACACTCTCGACGATATATACGCGGCGGTCGGTTATGGCGGACTTACGGCGGGAAAGGTGGTTATGCGGCTTCGCGAGGAGCTTTCAAAAGAGATAAAGGCTCGCGAGCGGGCAAATGAAATAAAACGACTTACCGAACAGACCCGGGAAAAGCAGCCGGAGCCTCCGGCAAAGACGAAAAGCTCGTCAAACGGGATAATAGTAAAGGGCATAGACAACTGCCTTGTGCGCCTTGCGCGCTGCTGCAACCCTGTTGCGGGCGATGATATAATAGGCTTTATAACCAGGGGCAGAGGCGTAAGCGTGCACCGCGCGGACTGTACCAACGTGCTTCCGGAGCATCTTACGCAGGAGGATAAGGCAAGGCTTATAAAGGTTGAGTGGGATGCGGAGCGCTCATCGACATACAGCGCGAACGTGCGCATAAGCGGCAAGGACCGCGACGGCATGCTGCTCGATGTGACGGGTATTCTGATAACCCATAATGTGCCGTGCAAGTCCGCAAACGCGTATGTAACAAAGGCGGGCGAGGCGATAATCGAGATAGGCATAGAAATCAAAAACACCGCGGAGCTCGCTCAGATCACAAAGCTGTTTAAGCAGCTTCCGGGCGTTGAGTCGGTAACGCGTTCGATAAAGTGAGGTAACAGATGGAAAAGCAGGAAGTTAAGATTAAAACAGAGTTTATAAAGCTCGATCAGCTCATTAAATACGCCGGTATCGCGTATTCCGGCGCGGAGGCAAAGGATATGGTGCTCAAGGGCTGCGCGTTTGTAAACGGCGAAAAATGCCTTATGCGCGGTAAGAAGATAAGGCCGGGCGATGTGGTGAACCTTGAATTTGAGGACGCAAGGTTTGAGCTTTCGGTGGTATAATGTATATAAAAAAGCTGAAACTGAAAGGCTTTAGAAATTACGTGGAGGCGGAATTTGAGTTTTCCCCGCTCACCAACGTGATTTACGGAGACAACGCTCAGGGCAAGACCAATATTTTAGAGGCTGTGTATCTGTTCGCGCAGGGGAGGAGCCACAGGGCGAAAAGCGACAGGGAGCTTGTGAGGTTCGGCGAGGATTTTGCGAGACTGTCGGTTGATTTTGAGGATAGCAAACGAAGCTACAGCGCGAATATGCAGATCGTGAAAAACGGGCGGAAGTCGGTTTCGATAAATCATGTGCATATAATGAAGCTTAGTAAGCTCATGAGCTACCTGAATGTGGTGATGTTTTCTCCTGAGGACTTAAACCTTGTAAAAGGTTCTCCGAATGTGCGGCGGCGGTTTATAGACAGCTCGCTGAGCCAGATGTATCCGTTATACCTCGCGAGCCTTATGGAGTATAACAAGGCGCTTAACCAGAAGAACAGCCTGCTCAAAATGTTAAGAGCCGGCGGCGGACGCGCGGATCCGACTCTTTCGGTGTGGAATGAAAGTCTCGCGCAGAGCGGGGCAAAAATCATGGAGGCGCGCAGGGGATTTGTTAAGCGGATAAACAAGGCAGCGCAAAAAATCCAGAACGAAATATCGGGCGAAAAGCTGTATATAAAATATCATCCAAGCATAAGGTCGGAGGATATTTCAAAGGACGCCATATACGAATATCTCACAGCGCGTGAAGCGCGCGAGATCGATATGGGTTCCGCGCTGTACGGTGTACAGCGCGACGACCTTGAAATATTTGTGGACGAGCGCGAAGCGAGACTGTTCGGCTCGCAGGGGCAGCAGCGCACCTCGGCGCTGAGTATGAAGCTTGCCCAGGCGGAGTATATAAAGGAAATTAAAGGCGAGTATCCGGTAATGCTCTTAGACGATATAATGAGCGAGCTTGATATTAACCGCCGGATGTATCTTGCGGAACGGATACGCGATAAGCAGGTGCTTATCACATCCACCGACACCGACCTTATAGACAAGTCCACCGATACGAAGCTTTTTCATATAGAAAACGGAACGGTGATATAGATGTATTTGAGAATAAGTAACGATTGCGTAATTCCGAAGAGTGATATAATAGGTATATTTGACATGGACAACACAACGGTTTCAAGGCAGGGGAGAAGCTTCCTTCCGGCGGCGGAACGAAGCGGCTGCATAGTGTATGCCGCGGACGATTTGCCGAAGTCGTATGTGGTAACGGTAAAGGACGGGGACATGAGGGTGTATCTGTCCTCTCTCTCATCCAAGGTTCTGCAAAACAGGGCGAGAACCGCGGAGGTATTGGCATAAATGAAATTCGGGCGAAGTATAACGCCGCTAAGAAAGGAATATAGAAAATATGAATGAAAACCAATCTGTAGAAACGAAATATGACGAAAGCCAGATACAAGTCCTCGAAGGACTTGAGGCGGTAAGAAAGAGACCGGGCATGTATATCGGTTCTGTCTCTATAGCGGGACTGCATCATCTGGTATACGAAATAGTGGACAACTCCATAGACGAGGCTCTCGCCGGGTACT